>DATLTI010000273.1:0-10386 GCA_035533675.1 Acidimicrobiales bacterium
TTCAACAACTACGCAATCGTTCAGGGCGTGGATGAGATCGTGCCTGTCGATGTGTATGCCCCCGGCTGTCCTCCTAGCCCCCAGACATTGATCCACGCGATCCTCACCCTTCACGAGCAGGTGCGAACCGGCGAGATCATGAACCGGCGCGAGTCACGAACAGGCGCAATCGAGATCGGCAACGAGGCAAACGTCACTGGATGGACGCAGAGCCTTCCTAATCCGACTCGGGTCGGGACTCCGAAATAGATGATCTCTGAGACCTCTCTTGCAGAGCGCGGCCTAGAGATCGCGCTGATCACTGACGCGCCGCTGACCTTTTCGCGCGGACAGGCCGTTATCCATCCCTCTCGTGCCGGGTACTTCGAGACCGTGGCGAAATTCAAAGGCGCGAAGTACGTCACCTGTTCAGATCTTTGCGCGGTTGACTATCTCAGCGCGAAAGACGCCCGTTCGCTTCCTGAGGGAGTGGCACCTGAGCGTTTCGAGGTGGTCGTCTCACTGTTGTGCCTTGAGAAGATGCGACGGATCCGCCTGCGAGTCCAGGTTGCCGAGTCTGACCTCACACTCGCAACGTTGTTCAGTCTCTATCCGGGCACGGAGAATATGGAACGAGAGGTCTTTGACCTGTTCGGAATCACCTTTGTCGGACACCCGGACATGACTCGGATCCTGATGCCACCGGACTGGGAGGGACACCCGCTGCGCAAAGACTACGGAGTTGGGCGCGTCCCCGTGCAATTTCGCGAGGCGCCCGGCCCACGATGAGTGATAACGAGATGACGACATCTGTCGCGGACAATGAAATGCACGACGAGAGTGAGACTCAACCTGTCGACGCTGACAACGAGACCGAGGTCGCGTTTGACCTTACGGCGCGTACCGGCGGAACCTCAGAGGGGCTCGCGCCCCTTGAGATGACGCCAGAGGTGCAACGGATGATCGAAGAGGGTGGCGTACTTCGCCTTCCCGAAGAGAACGATCTTGATCCGCGCCAGTCCGAAGTCCGTTTTGGAGACGGCGAGACGATGATCATCAATCTTGGCCCTCAGCATCCTTCGACTCACGGCGTGCTACGGATCATGCTCGAACTTGAAGGGGAGACCGTACTTCGTTCGAAGCCGATCATCGGTTATCTCCATACGGGCATGGAAAAGACCGCAGAAGAGCTGACGTATGTGCAGGGCACGACGAATGTCACCCGTATGGACTACCTCTCACCGATCTCGAATGAACTGGTCTTTTGTCTCGCAGTCGAAAAGCTTCTCGATGTGGAAATTCCGCCACGTGCGATCTGGATCCGCATGCTGATGGCCGAACTCAACCGAATCTGTTCGCACGTCACCTGGGCAGCGACGAACGGCATGGACCTCGCCTCGACCACGATGATGATTTTTGGGTTTCGAGAGCGCGATCTGATCCTCTCGTTCTTTGAAAAGACCACTGGATTACGGATGAATACGAACTACATCCGTCCCGGTGGTGTTGCCGCCGAACTTCCCGATGGCTGGGAGGACGATGTCGAGGTGATGATGGACACCATCGAGTCACGACTCGATGACTATGACGAACTCCTCACCGGTCAGCCGATCTTTCGCGAGCGCACCGAGGGTGTTGGAATCCTTGGGCCCGAGCTCGCACTTGCACTCAGTGCTACGGGTCCTTTGCTGCGTGCTTCGGGTATTGCCTATGACCTGCGTCGGGCAGAGCCCTACCTCGCCTATGACGAGGTCGACTTTGATGTGATTGTCGGTTCTGTCGGAGACACATTTGATCGCTACGCGGTTCGCATGAATGAGATCCGCGAGTCGATCCGCATCGTGCGTCAGGTGCTCGAGCGGATGCCAAGAGGCGACTATCGAGTCCAAGATGCGAAGGTGACCCCACCACCTCGCGGGCGTATCGACGAGTCGATGGAGGCGCTCATTCATCACTTCAAGCTCTACACCCGCGGATTCGAGCCCCCCGAGGGCGAGGTGTACGTCGCCGTAGAGTCGCCGCGCGGTGAGCTCGGCTGCTATCTGGTCTCAGATGGCTCAAACAAGCCATACCGCATGCATATGCGCGCGCCGAGTTTCGTCAATCTCCAGTGCGTACCGGCGTTGTTGCGCGGTGGACTGATGGCAGACGCGATCGCGGTTCTCTCCTCGGTTGACCCTGTACTTGGAGAGGTAGATCGTTAGTGGCCCATCTCAATTCTGAAAATCTTGAGCGTGCGACGCGTCTCATTGCGCTTTATCCAAAGGATCGTTCGGCGCTGATTCCGCTGTGTCATCTCGCGCAATCTCAAGACGGGTTTCTCACCGAGGAGGCAATTCAAGATATTGCCGAACTCGTTGGCGTAACACCAGCCGAGGTCTATGGAACGGCGACTTTCTATGACATGTTGCATACCGAACCGGTGGGCAAGTACGTGTTCGCGATGTGCACCAACATCGCGTGTCTTTTGAACGGTGCATTCGAACTCCTCGAGCATGCCCAGCATCGTCTCGGAGTTCATGTTGGTCAGACGACCAAGGATGGAATGTTCACGATTGAAGAGGCCGAGTGTCTTGCGGCATGTGACACCGCTCCATGTATTCAGGTCAACCATCGATTCTTCGGGCCACTTGCAGCCGAATCATTTGATGCATTGGTTGGTGATCTTGAGTCGGGCCGTCTTGATGATGTTGTGCCGCCCCATGGCGTGCTGAGCCGTGTCGAGCGCAGTGTTGGGTTGGTTGCGGACACCGAGAACGAGGTCGCGCGATGATCACCAACGCGGCACCGATTGTGACGCGAAGGATGGGATACGAGGATTCGCACAAATTGTCGCGTTATCTCGAGACCGGTGGGTACGACGGGTTTAAGAAGGCGCTGACGATGTCGCGAGAGGACGTTGCCGATCAGGTGAACCGAGCAAGTCTGCTCGGTCGCGGTGGAGCAGGCTTTCCAGCTGGCCGTAAATGGTCGATGCTGCGCTCGGCAACAACGTCATATCTCGTGATCAACGGTGATGAGAGCGAGCCAGCGACATTTAAGGATCACCTGCTCGTCGAGCGCGATCCGCATCAGATCATCGAGGGCGCTTTGATCTGCGCCTATGCGATCGGCGCTTCGCAGATCTTCATCTTTTGTCGCGGCGAGTTCGCGCTGGGCCTTGAACGACTGCAGCAGGCGTGCAATGAGGCCTATGAGATCGGAGCAATTGGCAAGAGCATCTTTGGTTCATCGTTTTCCATCGATCTTGTGATCCATCCTGGGGCCGGCGCCTACATCTGTGGTGAGGAGACGGCACTGTTGGAGAGTCTTGAGGGCAAGCGAGGCTTTCCAAGGATCAAGCCCCCGTTCTTTCCTGCGGTTCAGGGCCTCTATGGCGCGCCCACAGTTGTCAACAACATCGAGACAATGTCGAACCTGCCTTGGATTGTGCTCAATGGCGGAGACGCCTTCGCCGCGCTTGGCGAGGGATCTTCCACCGGAACCCGACTGTTTGCCCTCTCTGGCCGGGTGAACCGGCCCGGATGGTACGAACTCGAGATGTCAAAGACCACATTTCGCGACCTCATCTTCGATCCAACTCTTGGAGCAGGCGTGAAAGAAGGACGGGCGCTCAAGGCGTTCATTCCCGGTGGTGTCTCTGCACCATGGTTTGGACCAGGCGAACTCGATCTCGGTCTCGATCAGGACGCTGTCGGCAAGGCAGGCTCGATGCTCGGGTCAGGCTCTGTCGTGGTCATGGATGAGAGCACCTGTGTCGTACGCGCGGCTTGGCGGATCACGCGATTTTTTAGCCGCGAGTCATGCGGCCAATGCACGCCATGCCGTGAGGGCGGGGGATGGCTCGAGCAGATTCTCCGTCGTATCGAAGAGGGCAAAGGGCGTGAAACCGATCTTGATCTTTTGATGGATGTCTGTGACAATCTCGCTCCTGGTCTGACGTGGCCGCCACAGCAGACGACGATCTGTGTGCTTGGTCCGTCGATCCCCTCGTCGATCGCCTCGTCGATCCGAATGTTCCGAGATGAGTACCACGCCCACATCCGCGAGGGCCGCTGTCCGATGGGAAGCCGCTGATGACCGAACTTGATATGAGCACACAAGAGACGCCAGTGACCGTATCCGTGACGATTGATGGAAATGTTGTCCAGGCGCGCCCAGGTGAGCTGATCATCGAGGTGGCAGAGCGTGCGGGGGTGTTTATTCCAAGGTTCTGCTATCACCCGCGGATGGAACCAGTCGGTGTCTGTCGGATGTGTCTTGTCGAGGTCTCTGGCCCGCGTGGTTTCAGTCTTCAGCCTTCGTGCTATCTGCATGTCGCAGAGGGCCAAGAGGTCATTACCAATTCGCCAAAGGCCCGAAAGGCTCAAGAGGGCGTCCTCGAATTTCTCCTCGTGAATCATCCCCTCGACTGCCCGGTGTGTGACAAGGGAGGCGAATGCCCGCTCCAGGACCAGACGATGGCTCACGGCCCAGGCGAGACGCGTTTCATTGAACAAAAGCGTCACTGGCCAAAGCCAATCGACATCGGACCCCTCGTTTCGCTTGACCGAGAGCGTTGCATCCAGTGTGCGCGCTGCACGCGTTTCGCGTCAGAGGTGGCTGGAGAGGCACTGATCGATTTTGCCTTCCGTAGCTCTGAGATCGAGGTTGCACCCTTTGCGCTCGAGCCCTTTTCCTCGTATTTTGCCGGAAACACGGTGCAGATCTGCCCGGTCGGCGCGCTGACGGCACCTCCCTATCGATTCAAATCGCGTCCATGGGACCTCGAACAGGCCGAGAGTACCTGTGAGGGTTGCGCGGTCGGTTGTCGCACGGTTGCCCAGTCATCAGCAGGAGCTCTTGTGCGCTATCTCGGTGTCGATGTCGACGGTGTGAACCAAAGCTGGCTGTGTGACAAGGGCCGCTATGGATTCGAGGCCGTGCACGCAAGTAACCGACTCAGCCTGCCTTTGTTGAACCGTGGAGAGGAACTCGAAGAGAGCACCTGGCACGACGCGCTGCTCGCGGTAAGCGATTCGGTACAAGAGGCGCTTCGCGAATACGGTCCATCTTCGATCGCGTTCATCGGTGGAGCGCGTCTTACCAATGAGGACGCCTTTGCCTTTGCCAAACTGGCTAAGGCTGTGATCGGTACGGACTCCGTTGACGCACAGCTCGGTGACGGACTCCCGGCAGAGCTGGTGCTCGGGCTGCCGCGCGCGACGATCAACGAGGCAGTGAAGGCGAAGGTTGTCATCGTCTTGAACCAGGATCTGAGAGAAGAGCTTCCGGTTCTCTTTCTAAGGCTCCGCCGATCTGTTGTTGAAAAGTCAACTGCAGTGATCGACTGCTCGTCAGTGACCACCTCACTCTCGAAATATGCGACCAGTGTTCGATATGTCCCTGGTGACCTTGCACGCGTCGTCGCGTTGATTAGCGGCGAGTCCAATGTCGATGCACTTGGACTTGACCAGGATCAGATCGAACTGGCAAAGATGAGGCTCTCAGCGGCCGGACTTGGCGATGGGGGTGAGGGCCTTGTCATCGTCTGTGGACGAGGCGACCTCGGTGAGTCTGCGTCCATCGTTGCATCAGCGGCAGCGACGCTTCACCGGCTGTTTCCAAAGGCGCGTTTCCTCAGCGCTCTGCGCCGTGCGAATGTTCACGGAGCACTTGACATGGGGCTTGCACCGGGAATGTTGCCCGGACGGGTGACCTTTGAAGAGCGCAGCGACGCTCTTGTGCGCGCATGGGGGCCGATGCCGGCTGAACGCGGCTCTGATGCGATCGGAACCCTTGAGGCGGCGGCACAGGGCAAGATCAAGGTGCTCTTCACCCTTGGTGCTGACGTCCTCAGTGATGTCCCCGACCGCGACCTCGCGAAGCGCGCTCTTGCAAAGGTTCCTACGGTGATTGCGATTGCCACGCATCATGATTCCACGACTTCGGCTGCCACGGTCGTGTTGCCAGTCGCTGGTGAGGGTGAGCGCAGTGGAACGGTTACCAACATCGAGGGACGCGTCGCGCCCACGACCCAGAAGATCGTTCCTCCCGGGGTGTCCTGGCCGGCTTGGATGGTCGCCGCTGAGATCGCGAGGAAGATCGGGTCTGACCTCGGTTTTGAGAGCCTCTTTGAAATATCTGAGGAGATTGCTGCATTGGCTCCGGCATATCACGGCGTGAATCTCGGACTCGCGAACAGTGATGCGCGTCGAGAGGGAGTTGTGGTGCCAGTCGGTCCAGTTGCGATCGATATCCGTTCGCGTCCGCTTGACCCGATCGCGACACCAGGCATCTCGTCAGTTGAGGAACAGGGTGCTCCAATACGACTTGGAAAGACTGCGAGAGCAACCCTTGCGGGCGATGCTGGTCTGGAATCGTCAGGTGGCTTGCAGCGCCTCGTGCGCGCGCTTGGCGCCGCGCCGCTTGTTGTGGCTCCGAGGGCGGACTCGTACACCTATCGGCTCTCGATCCGGCGCACGCTTTACGATCAGGGCACCCTTGTGCAATCGAGTAGTTCGCTTGCTCCGCTTCGTGCACCCTTTGCGCTTCGCGTTCATCCGCAAGAGCTCGCACGACTTGGTGTCAAAGATGGCGAAGAGCTGATGATCCGCACCTCGCGTCTTGCGATCCGTGTCAATGTGATTGCAGACGCGGATCTTGCCCGTCAGGTAGTCGTGCTTGGCGCTCGCGCTGAAGAGGCCGGAACATTTGGTGCCTTTGACCTTATCGACGCGCAGGAACTTGTTGTGGACGTGAGACTGGAGAGCATCTAATGGGTGATCCACTCTTTTCCGCCGGGCTTGATCTTGGTGTGTTCATCATCGTCATCATCAAGGCGCTCATCGCGTTCGGGCTGTTGCTCGTATCGGTGATGTTGATGATCTGGTTTGAGCGCAAGGCGATCTCGGGTATGCAGGTGCGCATCGGACCGAACCGCGCCGGCCCATTCGGAATCTTCCAGACGCTTGCCGATGGTACCAAACTCTTTTTCAAAGAGGATCTCATCCCCGAGCGCGCAGACCGGTTTGTCTTTGTGCTCGCTCCGTATCTGACGCTGCTTCCAGCGTTCTTGGTCTTCACCATCGTCCCGGTTGGTGGGACGGTCACCATTGCCCATCACACTGTTGAGCTTCAGGTTGCCGATCCACCGGTCGGCATCCTGCTTCTCCTCGCGCTCTCTTCGGTCGCGGTCTATGGCGTGATGCTCGCCGGATGGAGTTCCGGGTCGAAGTACCCGTTGCTTGGATCGGTTCGTGCAAGCGCGCAGATGATCAGTTATGAAGCAGCTCTTGGTCTTTCGGTGATTGCTGTCATCCTCGAGTCACACGCACTCTCGCTTCGCGCGATTGTCGACTCTCAGGCACGCCACTTTTGGGATTGGAACATCATCAGACTCGGGATTGTTCCGTTCATCATCTTCTTCATCGCCTCGACGGCGGAGATGAACCGTCCGCCTTTCGATCTTGCTGAAGGTGAATCAGAGCTCGGTGGTGGATTCCATACGGAGTACTCGTCGATTCGGTTCTCTCTGTTCTTCCTCGCTGAATTCATGAATACGATCACGATGTCCGCCGTGGTCGTCACATTGTTCTTTGGCGGTCCAGATGGACCCGGATTCCATTTCCTTCCGTGGCTGTGGCCGATTCTTTGGTTCGGTGCCAAGACCACCGTGTTTTGTTACATCCAGGTCTGGATTCGTGCGTCGCTGCCTCGCATGCGTTATGACCAGCTGATGGAACTTGGCTGGAAAAAACTAATCCCACTCTCACTTGCATGGATGCTGATCGTCGCAGGGGTTCTCGTCGATGCTGCATGGGGATTCGCGATGATCGGACTGTCACTCGTTGGATACTTGTTGATCCTTCGCGCCTCAAAGGTCTCGCGTATGCGGCGTATTTCAGCACTAGGAGAGTCCACGATTCAAGAGAGGATCGGGAACTGAGATGACAAGACTTAACTTCTTTGGCGGATTCAAACAGAGCATTCAACAGGTCGTCCAGCCCCGGGTCACTGTGCAGTATCCGAAGGTCAAGCGCGCCAAGCCCCCCCGTCTGCACGGCCGTCACGTACTGAACCGCTACGAAGACGGCATGGAAAAGTGCATCGGCTGCGAACTCTGCGCGTCGGTGTGCCCAGCAGACTGCATCTATGTGCGTGGAGCGGACAATTCATCGGAGAACCCGGTCTCGCCTGGCGAACGCTATGGCTTTGTCTTTGAGATCAACTATCTCCGCTGCATTCACTGCGATCTCTGTGTTGAGGCGTGCCCGACCGAGGCAATCACCGAGACCAAGCTCTTTGAGTTCTCGTTTACCTCGCGGGCTGATGCGATCTATACCAAGAAAGAGCTCGTCGTCGATGACGAGGGACGACCACAACACCTTCCCTGGGAGGACTGGCGCGAGGGCGAGGATCGCTATACGAGTGCTTGGATGCGTGCCACCTCTCCCTCGGGATCTGCTGCCTATGAGGGTGAGGTCCAGTGGTCAGGTGAGCTTGGATATGGAGTTCGCGAACCAGAGGGTGGTCAGTCCGGAAAGCGCGACGACGCAAAGACCGGCAATATCTCGATCCGCGAGGTCGCGCGGAACAAGATTCCGGTCCGTTTTGGCGGGAAGGTTCGATGATGTCTGGACTTCTCGCAGCGGCAACGCTCCCAGACTCGATCACCTTTGTCATCGCCGCGGTGATCGTTGTTCTTGGCGCGCTTGGCGTGGTTTTGAACAAGAACCCAGTGCACTCGGCGCTGATGCTCGTCATGACGCTGTTTGGTATTGCAGTGCTCTTTGTCGAACAAGATGCACAGTTCCTCGCGGCAGTCCAGGTAATTGTCTACACCGGAGCGGTTGTGGTGCTGTTTCTCTTTGTCATCATGCTGCTCGGTGTCGATCGCAAAGAGACAGTCTTTGCCGACACGTTTAAAGGTCAGCGTCTCTTTGCCGGTTTTGTCGGTCTGTGTGTTCTTTTTGAGATCATCTATCTCGGATCGCGGAACTGGACGACTGGCGCTCCATCTGTAGCAGGTGCCTTGAAGAACCAGGGTGCGAACGTCAACGTGATTGGCAAGTCTTTATTTACGACCTACCTGCTTCCTTTCGAAGTCACCTCTGCTCTGTTGGTAGTTGCTGTGATAGCGGCGGTGGTGTTGAGTCGCCGGCACGACGAGGTCCGGTCAGTAAATGATGAGGAACAAAAGACGACGGAGCCCACGTCATGACCGTCAACGCCTCGTGGTATCTCACACTTGCGGCAATCTTGTTCACGATTGGTTCGGTCGGAATGTTGGTCCGTCGCAACATACTCGTGATGTTCATGTGCATCGAGTTGATGCTCAACGCGGCCAATCTCACGTTCGTGACCTTCTCGCGCGTGCTCAATGACATCGGTGGCCAAATCTCCGTGTTTTTCGTTCTCATCGTGGCCGCAGCCGAGGTAGTCGTAGGGCTTGCGATCATTGTTGCCATCTACCGACGCCGTGTAGGCGCCACTGCCGACGACCAGCATCTGCTGAAGGGTTGACGCGATCATCGTGATACATGCTGCATTTCTTATTCCCCTCTTCCCGCTCGTCGGCTTTTTAGTCCTTTCGGCCTTCGGGCAAAGGATCGGCAACCCCATGGCAGGGTGGATCGCCACGCTGGTGGTGTTGGCGAGCTTCATTGTCACAGTTCTGGTCTTCGCGAGCGTTGCTGGCGAACCGGCGAGTTCGCGCCTTCATGTGGAGAACTGGTTCACCTGGCTCTCTTCGGGCCAGCTATCGATAGGCGTTGGGATCCAGGTCGATCCGCTCTCACTCACCATGGCGATGTTCATCACGGGCATCAGCACATTGATCCACTGCTATTCCGTCGGATATATGGAACATGACGCGCAGTTTTCAAAGTTCTTCATGTATCTTAATCTGTTCGTCTTCTCGATGCTGATGTTGGTCCTTGGAGAAAACCTTCTGATCACGTTTCTCGGATGGGAGGGTGTTGGCGTCTGCTCGTATTTCCTCATTGCCTTCTGGTTCACTCGCCCCTCAGCGGCTAGTGCTGGCAAGAAGGCGATGATCTACAATCGCGTCGGAGACGGCGGATTCCTGATCGCGCTTTTTCTTCTCATCGACAAGACTCACAGCCTGACCTTTACGACGATCTTCTCTCGTCTTTCGCAACTTTCGTCTGTTGATCTGATCGCTGTCTCTCTGTTGCTCTTCGTCGGAGCTGTCGGCAAGTCCGCGCAGCTTCCGCTGTTTCCCTGGCTCGCAGACGCGATGGAAGGTCCTACTCCGGTTTCGGCATTGATCCATGCGGCAACGATGGTGACTGCTGGGGTCTATCTCATGTGCCGCGTGAGTCCGATCCTGCATCTCGCGCCAGACGCCGGCCACGTGATTGCGTGGATCGGCGTTGCAACAGCATTTATCGCGGCGACCATCGG
>DATLTI010000274.1:0-8590 GCA_035533675.1 Acidimicrobiales bacterium
AAAGCTCAATGCGTGCGACTGAATGATTTGCGCGAGATTCATGACGTGCCGCAGTTTGACGGCGGTATCGGGTATGCGAACGCCGAGGATGGAATCGCAGGCTTTGGCGGAAGCGATCACCTTGAGCCTGGCGCGAAGATCGAAGAAGGTATAGTGTATGCAGCAGGGTGGCTTGATGCCGAGCATGCGACAGAAGTAGTCGGCACGTTGCTGAGGTACACGAACGGGACGCTGGAGCGGTGGACGACGATTGACATGGCTGCGCGGGAGATCGCGGCGGAGGGTAAACCGGTAACCCCGGGAGTTGTCCTCGCACACATCGAATCAATCCCGGAGTGGGCTCCAAAGCTCAAGCGGGAAGTGTTTGAGCCAGCAAAGATCGCTAGTACGCTTGCGGGCCTTCGCAAAGAGGGCTTCCTTGACGATGCAAAGGCGGAAGAATGAGTGCTGGAGCTCCTTGAGTAGCAGAGAGTGGATTACGTACTGACGGAACATGCTCGGGATGCTCTTGAGAAGCGGCAGATCCTGACTGCATGGCTTGAACAAGCACTGAACCGACCGGAAGTGACCGAGTCCGATCCAGTCGATCCAAAAGTGGAGCATCGGCTTGCCCGCATCGCCCAATTCGGTGATCGCGTGTTGCGGGTGATTGTGGACGTCAATCGCACGCCGCCACATGTGGTGACCGTGTTCTTTGATCGTAGGAGGACGATTCCATGAAATTGAAAGTGGATCAACAGGCCGACGCGCTCTACCTGACTCTGAGCGAAGCGAGCGCGAGCCGTTCAGAAGAAGTCTCGCCTGGCATCATTGTTGACTATGACGACCGCGACCGAGTTGTCGGTGTCGAGATGCTCTACCTGTCGAAACGGGCACCGGAGACGGATGTTCGGCGGCTCCTGTTCGAATCAGTACCACAGTCACACTGACGATTTTCTTCGGCGAATGCGACGACGAAGGATGTCTTCTCAGCATTGGGATCGCACTTGTCGCCGAAAGTCCCAAAGCCGTTCGACATGTTCACGAAAATGGTCGTTGAAGAACCTGAGCGTGGCGATCAGCTCGGGATGATCGTAGAGCTCCGTCATGTTGGGACTCTTGTGGCCCGTGAACGCTCTGAGTACCGAATCGGTGGCCTTGGTGGTGGAGCGGAATCCGTTGTGTTCGTCGAAGTAGGGTTCGAACCCAGCCTCGGCGAGGATCGCGCGCATTCGGGTATTGTATGCGTGGCGAAGACTGTGGGGCGTAATATGCGTCGAGACGCGTTGCCTGCCTTTGTCGTCTTTGAATCTGCATACGGCCAGTAGGGCGTGACAGGCGCTCGATATGTCTAGAAAAGTTCCTTTCGAGTGTCCAGGGAAGACGAAATCTTCGTCTCGCGGTTCGGGAAGTGAATCGAGAAGATTCACGGTCCACCTCGGCAAGGGGACGGCCCGGACTGACTTCGCTTTCGGGGGTGAAGGCTGATTGTCGCGGTTGATCGTCATGACGACTACGAGACCACATAGGTCACGATGTATGGCGGGCCACCTAAGTGCACGAAGCTCACTGGTGCGTAGCCCCGACGAATAGGCCAGGGCGTGGAACATGCCGAGTCGATACCGGCTGCCCCAGACCTTTTTAAATCGATCGAGGTCTTCGGGAAAAAGCGCGGCAGCCTCGAGGTCGGTGGGTACGTCGCGCTCTTGGTGGGTTACGATCGGCGGCTTGATCTCTGAGAGGTCGAACCTAAATTCCTCCTGTTTTTGTAACTATGGCTGAATAGGTTCGGGTATTTCGAATGCCTTGAAGATATCGCGTTGCTTCTTCGTCACTTCGGTGACGATCGGCGTCTTTGTTCCAAGCTCGATCACGCTGAGCTTCTTGAGCTCGTAAAACAGTTCATGTACCGTGTAGTGTTTCGCCAAACCACTCGTCTTGAGCGTCGACTGGATGAAAGCATAGAGAATCAGGGACAGAAAATCGATAAACAGCAATCCCTCGAGGGCTTTGCGGCTGTGGATGCGCAAGCGACGGCGATCAATTCCGTGCTTCATCGCGTCGAAGAGTTTTTCGATGCCGTCCTTCTTGCGGTAGAACGACAGCGCATCGTGTGCCGAGAGGTCCGTATTCGTTATGAGCACCAGAACGCCGGCTCGTTCCGTGTGCCGCGCAATCGCCTCCGCCTGGCGGCTGACCGTGCAGCGACCCTCAGGCTGCTCAAGGCGAAAATACTGGTGCCACTCGGGGAACTTCTCATCGAGATCGTGTGCAAGCGCTGCGGCATTGGAGGAAGCGACGTTTTTCACGAACTCTTCCACTTCAAGCAGGAACGAAACGAACCGTTCTCGTTCCTGCAGGCTCGCCTGCTCATTGAGGTAGCAGGAGGCGCGGTAGGACCCATCGCCTACCTGTAGTTCATCGTCGATGCAGTACACCAGCTGTTTGCCGAATCGGATGGCGTTGTCGGGCGCACCCAGCTCGCCACGGCGCCGCTTGAGCAGTTCCGTGACCGCTTTATTGGTTATGGGAACGGGAATTACGAACCGCATCTGTTCATCGGCCAGCGCGCCGATGTTGGCCCGACTGTAAAACCCTTTGTCCAGGACGAACAGCGTCCGCGCTACGTTGAAGGCATGGAGCCTCTTCACGATATTGGCAAGCGTCTTCACATCCGGCACGCTTCCCGGGTACAGCGCATACAACAGCGGCAGGTCCCGCGGCTCGCCGTACACCATACCGAGATTGATCTGCGCCAGTCGCTCGCGATCTCGGTTGTAGCCCCATTCGACGAAATCGATCCCGTGGGCATACGAGGAGATGCTGGTGATGTCGAACACGATGAACTGATCATGGCCCTCGCGGCCTGCCCAGCCGTGAAGGAACTCTCTCACGGCCCGTTCGTTCTCTCCAACACTCTTGAGCAGTCGGCTCAAAGCTGCCGAGGGCAGCCGACAGGGCTCGCGCAAGTAGATGCGCTCAAGCCAGGCGTTGCACAGATACAGCGGCCGTTCCTCGGCCACCTGAAAACAGGCGGTAAGCAGGATCTCGCGCGCCTGCGTGTCGAAGACCGAGCGCAGCAGCCCTTCAATGCCGAGACGCTGAAGCAGATGCCACAGAAAATACACCGGCCCGTACTCGCTGCTCAGCCGCTTCGCGGCTCGGGTGATGATCTCCCCGCTCTGGGGATCTCGTTTCCCAATGAGGGTTCGCCTCTGGCGGGGCTGTTTCTTTTCCTTATCCCAATAACTGGTGACCTCGTAGACGTACACGTACTTGCCGACCTTCTGTTCTATTCGGAAGGACATAGTAAACTTATACTATGACTTCCCTCTGCCGTCAAGCCCTTTTCTACCAGCTATCATCCTTACAAGTAAAGAATTACACCCAAACCATGACGACCTAGTTATAAAAATACGAGGATTTTAGGTGCAAACGCTGAGGAACTACCATTTCCTAGCGAAAGGTTTGATGTGGTGCTCTGCACAAACTCCTTCCATCACTACAAGTATCCGGAGTGTCGGGGGTCATCTTATTCCCTAGGGGCGGGGTCAACGTAATTCCCTAGCGCCGGTGTGGTAGCCAGGGCTGAGTATGGTGACCGAAAGAAGTGCTGTCAAGATTTGGGCTGGGTCTTCCGCGGGCCGGAGACGTGCTCCTTGCGGTAGGAGCGGCCCTTGGGGATGATGAGCTTCAGCGCTCCTGAGACCAGCCGGTCGAGGATGGCGCCGCCGATGACGGGGTCGGGGAACACAGAGAACCAGTCCTCGGGCGGGCGGTTGGAGGTGACGATGATCGAGCGACGGTTCAGCCGCTCATCGGCGATGGTGTACAGCAGCTCGGCTTCGGTCTGGGTGTAGCGGCGGAAGGCGAAGTCATCGAGCACGAGGAGCCCGACCGTTATGGCTCGCTTCAAGACGATCTGCGCCTTTCTGGGTCGTTGCTCGTCACGGATGACGTCAAGAAGTTTGTGAGTCTTGGAGAACAAAACATCGAGGCCGCGACGGCAGGCCTCGTGACCGATCGCCTGGGCGAGGTGGGATTTTCCGATCCCGGGCGGACCGCCCAGGATTAAATTGGCTTTCCGTTCGATGAACCGACAGGTTGCCAGATCGCGAATGGTGGCGGGCACGAGCACATCGGCGTTGAACGAGTAATCAAAGCCCTCGAATGTGCAGTCGTTGGAGAAGCCGGCATCGCGCAGGCGCTTCTCGAAGTTGTTCGCGTCCCTGTTGGCGATCTCATCTTGCAGCAAAAGCGACAAGAAATCGACATAACCAAGCCGTCCAACTTCGGCCTCGCGAACTCTACCGTCGAGATTCTCGGCCATACCGGGAAGCCTCAGGCGCTTGAGGTTGCTTTCGAGTGTGGTCTGGAGATCCATACAATTTCCTCCTGGAAGTTTTTTGTCGGCAGCTGCCGATTAGTTGACGTAGTACGAGATATCACGGGTCATCTGTCGACCCGATTCCGATTGTGGTGCGACGAACTGAAAACAGTGCTGGCGCTTCTCGTCTTCGAACATGATCTCGAGGGCTCTGCGGGAGAGGGTGCGGCTCTTCAGAGCCTTAGCGATCACGTCATTGTACAGCGCCAAGGCGCGGTAGCGTTTCATCAGGTCGATGACCGACAGCGCTCGGCGCGCGTTCAGGTTTGCATGGGGAACGAGAATCATCTCGATGAGTTTGGCGGAAGGCTCTCCGAGGTCGGTGGCGGTTGTACGAATGAGGTAGGCACCGTAGCTTCCGTTCATCGCGGCGCGGGTGGCTTCGGGGAAATCTGCATCGAGGTAGGCGCGGTACCCACTGGGGATGCGGTACTCACGTATCAGTTTCTCCTGGAAGAAGATACGCACGCCCCCTGCGGCGATACGGACCATGACCTGCCGGCCGCGGTAGGAGGAAGGCAGCCCGTAGAGCTTGCCCCTGACCTTGATGAACTGATCCGGGTGCACGACGGCGAGCGTCCAGACCGGCACCTCGAACCGGCGGGCAGGCAGCGCCTTCAACCGCGCTTTCTCAAGGGAAGTGAACGCCTCCATCGGCGGGATACCGGTCGTACCATGGGCGTTCAGACCGTACTCGTCGGTGCACCAATCGCCGGCATACTCGTTGAGCTCCTCCAGACCGGCTTGCGGATGCAAAGCGATGAGCCGCCTGAACAACTCCCTCGCCTGAGGAACCATGCGTTCGACCTTCGCTTTGTCGGTCGGTCGTCTGACCCGAGCGGGGTCGGCAAAGACCCCATAATACTCGCAGAAATCCGCGAACGACCTGTTGAGCACCGGGTCGATGACATGCGCTTTCAGGACCCCGGCCTTCAGGTTGTCGAGGTTCAACCGATCGGTCACCCCTTGATAAAACCCGGCCATGATGACCAGCGACTCGATGAACGACTGCGAGTCCTGTGTGAACACGAACATCACGAACGGCAGACGCGAGGCACTCATGATTGCGCAGAACGCATACACGGTGCGCATTCGGCCGGTGGTTGCATCATGAAGTGTGCCGACCTTCCCATAGTCGATTTGTGTCTCCTCGCCGGGCTGGAGCTCGATTCTCAGCGGCGGCTTCGTCTCCACCCGTGCGAGGTCACGCTCACGAACGAATCGCTTGAACGTCTCATAGCTCGTCTGCTCATGAAGTGCATGTCGTTCGCAAATCACGAGCCACGCGGTCTTCGGCTTCATCGCGTTGTCGTGGTCGCCGATCAGCGAACGGATCTCCGCCTCATGGGATTTCAGTGCCTGGAAAGCGGGAGCCGGTTTCTTGTTCTGCGGCACGATACCGTGCAAGGCCTGCCGAAGTGCTTCCAACGACGGTTTCTCGGGAAGCGAAAGGCACTCAAAAACCCTCACGTATTTGGCCAGTGTTTTGCGGTCGATGCCGAACGTGTCGATGATGAGTTGTTTCGTCCAGCCGTCTTTCCAGCGTCGCCAGATTTCGAAAAGAACGTTGATGTCCATCTTGCGGTACCCCATCGCTTTTGCTGCCCTCCACATCAGAAGTGGAGGATGGTACCACGCCAACGGACTAGGGAATTATGGTGACCCTGGCCTAAGAAAACTAGGGAATTATCATGACCTTGAGCCTCGTACAACTAGGGAATAATGATGACCCGCGACATCCGGAGAAGGTACTTTTGGAGATAAGGCGCGTACTGAAACCTGATGGGATGGTTTGTATTACTGACCTAACAAGAGACAGCGCCTTTGCGAAGGTGATTGATAATAGACAAAGGAAAATAGAACCAGAGCATATTGGATTCTATAGTACGAAAGAGTATCAGAAAATGTTTACCCAAGCAGGATTGGAATACATCAAGACAAAGACGATAACCCTGACAATGATGAAGGTCCACCTTGGGAAGATAGGACAAACTCAACTGGCTTGCCACTGACAAGAAGTTGATAGTCCGAGTAACAAGAGCTCAGGCTGACTCAATGCGCCATAACATTTCGTTGCAGCTGACTTTGGGCATACAGCCGTCTGGTAAGACACGGCTAGCACAGTTTTACGGTCCCTGACAACGTCCCCGCCTCCGGCGGGGTCGGGAAGTTGCCGCGCCCAAAGCAGCTGAACTCAATCGTTAGGCGGTCAAAAAGAGCGCAAATCGCACGCGTGCATAGTTCGTTCAGGGGGCTACAATCGGTGAAAGACGAAGCAGATATCGTCACTATTCCCGACCATTCCTTCGTGGGCTGGATCAAGTCCTTTACTGTTGACCCGAATGACGTCTACCTCAGATCATACCATCCTGTCATGCGATGGTTCGCCACCGCTGACTGGAAGAACGGCGACTCTCTTGTCGTCGGGTCGACTCTTATCTATGGATGGATGCCAACTAGGCTCCATCTCTCCGTCCCCTCGTCAAGCGATGAACAGCCATCGTTTCCCAGCCTCCTGAAAAGACAAAAGGAAATCGACTTTGACACCTTCAAGAGTGCCGTCGATTGGTTTGGCGGATCTGTTGTAGCCGCATCGAAATTCTGCCATTTCGTTAACCCAGATTTCTATCCTATATGGGACTCGCGAATAGCACTCCTTCTTATCCAAAGGCATCACTACTACTCGGTAAACAGCCAGCCAAAATACGAAAGCTATTTTCGTGAGTGTCACAGAATAGCTTCCTCGGAACTTGGAACCCTAGCGGTTCAACACGTAAGTCCCATCGTTGGAAAAGTCTCCACGATCAGAGCCATCGAACTTGTGCTGTTCCAGGCGTCTTCGTCAACTCCACGCTCTGAAGAGGAACCCGAAGTCCATCCTGGACGCACTCGAGCCTAAAACCTGACCGCCTAACATTGTGTTGGAGCTGACCGCGCATCGGAAGTCAAACGCGGTTCGGTGAAGGGCCTCGTGGTAAGTAATCGGAGAGTAGCGCGCGGCAGCTCAACACGGCGTTACACGGCGTCCGCCGTAAGGATTCGCTCATCGCTGACTTCCTGTGGACAAATGCCGCAGCCTTGACGATTGGCTGCTTTGGGTATATACTTTAATATATACCAACAGGAGGCCGCGTTGTGGAAACTGCTAAACTCTTTGCCAATGGTCGTAGTCAGGCGGTTCGCCTGCCCAAGGAATTCGCATTCACTGGTGATGAAGTCTTTATCAAAAAGATCAGTGGTATCGTTATGTTGATACCCAAAGAGGACCCCTGGAAACCCTTCATGGAAAGTCTCAATAAGTTCACCGACGACTTCATGAGCGCCGGCCGAGATCAAGGTACTGCTGATTCACGGGAATCACTTGAGTGACATACCTTCTCGACACAAACGTCTGCATCTACACCATCAAACGACGACCGCGATCAGTAGTCGAGAAAATCCGGAGTCTTCCCATTGAAGAGATCTGCATATCAACGATCACCGTTGCGGAATTGGAACATGGAGTTACGAAGAGTCAGCACAGAGACACGAATCGAGTTGCATTGCTGGAGTTCCTTACACCCTTCCGGATATTGGATTTTGACCAAGGTGCGGCCCGCAACTACGGGGAGATCCGTTCAGCGCTCGAACTCAAGGGCACAACAATCGGCCCCTTGGATCTCCTCATCGGAGCGCATGCAAGATCTCAGAACTTAACACTAGTGACAAACAACACGAAAGAGTTCCGCAGGATCAGTGGGCTAAGACTAGAGAATTGGGTCTGAACAAGAACGAAATAGACGACGCCGTGTAACATGTCGTTGCAGTTGACGCTCGGCGCGCTCGCCTCGGCGCTCAAAATCGATGGGTCGGGGAATGTGAAATCCGGGAGCGAGAGACGGCGTGTCGCGCAACTGAACTCGGCGTTGGGCAGCCACAGAGAATCTTGTCGCCAACAGGAAGTGGTCGTTGAGTTAGGGCAGATCGATACGGAGTGCGGAGCCTACGGTTGCACGACAGGAGCTGAAGAGACGATCTTAATCCAATCGGCGGTCGATTAGCGGTTTCTCCGTCAGATTCTGCAGAGTTATGTCGCTGCGGCGTCACTGGTCAAGGGAGGTTTCCGATGATCCCAGCTGAAAGTGAATACCTCAGCTTTCTCATGGGAGCCGACAACATCTCCGACGATGATCTCGCCCGAGTCGGTGCCTCGATCGTCCAGCGCTTTGAGTCAGGCTCTCGCGG
>DATLTI010000275.1:0-2778 GCA_035533675.1 Acidimicrobiales bacterium
CCATCAATAACAAGAAGCGAAACATCTGCCCGATCAATCGCCGACAGAGATCGCACAAGCGAGTAGTACTCGCTTCCCTCACCGATCCGCGACTTGCGTCGAAGGCCAGCAGTGTCGATAAGCCGGATAGGACCGATTTCGGTTTGGATAATGGTGTCAATGGCATCTCGAGTCGTACCCGGAACGTCGTGCACAACACTGCGCTCGTCTCCAACTAGGCGATTGAACAATGTTGACTTTCCGACGTTGGGTCGACCGACGATTGCAACCGCTGCAACGGCTTCACGATCCCTCTGTCCTGCTGGCATATTACGAATCTCGGCTTCCCCACCGCGCGGAGATCTGCGCTTGCCATCGTCGATGACCAGAGGGGGTGGAAAGCGGGCGATGAGAATGTCAAGAAAATCGCCGACGCCTCGGCCATGAAGAGCTGAAATAAGCGCGGGCTCCCCGAACCCCATTGCAAAAAGACTCCAGGCATCTGCCTCTCGATTGTGCGAATCCACTTTGTTTGCGACGACCAAAACCCGATGAGAGACGCGACGCAGCATCTCTGCAACCGCCTCATCTTCAGCGGTGGGTCCGGTGGTGGCATCGAGCACAAAGACGACGACATCAGCGTCGGCCACTGCGCGAAGTGACTGAGCTGTCACCTTTTGGTCGAGCGCATCTCCTCGCTCGGTTACGCCGCCTGTATCTATGATCACAAACTCTCGCCCACACCACTCAGCCTTGAGTTCATATCGATCGCGCGTGACTCCAGGTCGTTCCTCGACTATCGCCGCTCGTCTTCCGACAATGCGGTTTACGAGGGTCGATTTTCCGACATTTGGACGTCCAGCTATGACGACGACCGGTAGCCGGTCCCTAAGATCTGTGAGGCTTGATCGAGGTTCCTGTTGACTCATGAGACTCTTTCAACGGATGTACGGTTTTTTGGACGATGTCCAAGCGCTCGGGCAAGCGCCTTGCCAGTTGCTTCGATGATCTCTACCTTTACGGGAAGATCTTCTGGCATCATGCCATCAAGGAAGCGACCCTCAGATAGGCAAACGTCTGGAATGAGATAGCGACGTGAAGGATCTCGGCCCGCGAGCGTCCGACTGAGGTCTTCGCCGGTCAGGAGTCCTGCCACTGAAATATTTCCTCCAAAGAATCGATTCTCGACGATCGCAATCTCGATATCGCTAAGACCAGCACGCTCAAGAATCGGAGTGAGTACTTTAGAGCCATAAAGTCCTGTAAGAAGGGTCACCCCTGGCTGGCTCGCTTTTTTGGAGATATTGACTGCTTGTCGTGACGTTGAAAGATCCGCGGTGGGCGCTCTGTAGCCAATTGCCGGTGCTCCGTCGATCGAGGCAAAAAATCCGCCGCGCACAGCCTCCGTACTCGACGATCGACCTTCAAAGGTCTCCTCGAATAGTCGCGACATACCGATTCCATTCTCGTGCTGTGCAAATTCGTCGTACTGCTTAAGTTCAGGGAATGGTCTATTTGCGATCAGGTAATACTCATCGGAGGCATAAACCATGCGTCGGCCGAGGCAACCGAGAAACGTCTCTTGAAACTCTTCGACAATGTCGATGATTGTGTTCGCCTCGTCAACGGTATGCGCCCGCATCGAGGATTCTTTTGAAAATTGACTGACCCCTAAAGGTACGACGCCCACAGAGGCGAGTTCAGGGAATCGCTCAAGTACTCCACCAAGAGTGTCGGCAAAAATCCATCCGTCGTTGATTCCCGGACAGACGACAACCTGTCCATGTACCTCAATCTTGTGATCAAGCAGAGCACGGAGCCATCTCAGACTCGTGGCACCGCGTCGGTTGCGGAGCATTCGCGCCCTGATGTCGGGATCGGTGGCATGGATCGACACATACAGCGGTGACAGACGCTCGGTCACGACGCGCTCGAGGTCAATTTCAGTGAAGCGGGTGAGCGTGGTGAAGTTTCCATAGAGAAATGAGAGACGGTAGTCATCATCTTTGACATAAAGACTTCGGCGCATCTTCTTTGGAAGCTGATAGATAAAGCAGAATTCACAGTGGTTGTCGCAGGTTCGAATCTGATCAAACAGAGCCGAAGACACCTCGGCGCCAAGAGGGACTCCTGCTGGCTTCTCAACAATGACCTCTAGGGCCAGCCCGCCGCGGATTATCTCGACCTCCACCGTTGCCTCATCGCTGAGCAGGCGATACTCGATGATGTCTCTCGGCACCCTCCCATTCAGGGATCGTATTTCGTCGCCAGGCGTCAATCCGGCCAGATCTGCGGGAGATGATGGAGTTATGGCCACGACCTGCGGAAATGGCATGGCGCTATCTTAACCGTTTCCCTAGGTAGCCTATGAGGTGTGAATGTCGACCGCGTGTTACTTGCTGAGCCTCGAGGTTTTTGTGCTGGGGTTGAAATGGCCATCAAAGCGCTTGCGTGGATGGTGCGCATCTTCGAAGAGCCTGTCTATTGCTACCACGAGATAGTGCACAACCGTCTCGTGGTGGATGAGTTCACGCGACAGGGCGTGATCTTTGTTGACACAATCGACGAGGTGCCTGCGGGGGCACCATTGATGCTTTCGGCTCACGGCTCGGCGCCCGAGGTGGAGCATGCGGCAGCGCTTTTTGACCGCGTCGTTGTCAACGCGGTCTGTCCACTCGTAACCAAGGTGCATCACGAACTCAAGGTACGAGCAAATAAGGGTTACACCGTCATCTATGTCGGTCATGCCGGTCACGAAGAGGCGATCGGCACTATGGCTGTTGCTCCGAGCGTTGTCCG
>DATLTI010000276.1:0-1404 GCA_035533675.1 Acidimicrobiales bacterium
GAAACACACCACCGCTGTCCGGTCATTCCCGGTAGTTTCCTGGATTCGATGCGATCCCACAAGCACGAAGCGTGTCTCGTTTGCGAGCTGATCCTCAACCGATTCCGCGAGAACCAAAAGCGAATACATCTCAGCCGTCAACGAGGGAGCGACAGCTGCAAGATCGCGCCGTCCGCTCTCTTTCACAAGACGCGCCGCGTCCGAGGTTGAATTGGTGACATTGGTCAGCGCGTCAGGGAGATTTGCGGCGAGGAACTGGCGCACCTGGGCAAGTGCGTGTGGATGCGATACCACCTCTTTAATCTCGTGCATCGCAACCCCAGGGAGGACCATCAGATCGATGTGAATATCGATCACGACCTCACGCTGGATGAACAGCTCCTCTCCAAAGATCAGCTCATCGATGGTCGAACTCACCGACCCCTCAATCGAGTTCTCGATGGGCACAAACGCGTAGTCCACCTCTCCAGCCATCGCCGCGCGCATCGCTCCGGCGATGGTGGTCATTTCGACTAAGTCACAGACCCCAAGATCGCTCTCTGATCGCAGCGCCTGCTCGCTGAAGGTGCCTCTCGGGCCGAGAAAGGCGATCTTTGTCGAGTGCGGAAGCGGTGAGGGCATGAATGCAGGATAGTGACTCTAAGTGAGCGCTGAAGTACTGGCCTTCATGGACTGATCAGCGAAGAAGGAGCCACTCGAGTGCGGTTTGCTGATCGCGAGTCGACAGTCACCGAAATTCCCCACTCTCGATCACCGAAAATGGTCTCCAAGGGCGCAATCCTTGAGGGTCCTCGGCGCCTCAGCCTCCTGCGAACGCCCATCCGCTCGGTCCAAAGCTCAACCCGAGTGTCGCCAGGCGCGCCCAGTTGATTGCGCTCGCTCTCGTGTCGAGATCGGTGGCGATGCGCAGGAGCCCTCGTGTCCGTCCGCGTCGCCCACCCAATCTCGTCGGACGTGATGGGCGATCTTGCGTGCGACGAGTGGTCAGTTCGCCCGATAGACAGCGGTCGAAATCGTGCTCGGGTTGAGCCCTTTGTGCCCAGACGCGACGCGCATGAGAGGTGACGTGCCAGGGCGCGCGGAGGGTTCGCAAAGTCCTAAGAGCGCGCGCCAATAGGCAGCTCACTCATTCCACCTCTTGGCCCATTTTATGAGCTTGACGGTGATGATCAGGGCGATTGCAAAGGCAATCGCGGAGTTGCGATGCGATGTAAAGCGATCCGTGTTGCGCCGGAGCTGACCATTATCCAGATATCGGGATAACGGTCATTATGCCGAACTCCGGATTATGCCGAATGGAGCGTCGGCGGTGACCGTTGTTGCAGCTCAACGTGCATGGGGTGCAATGAGCTTGTCGGCATAATCAGAGCAACACTTGCTTTCCATCTCGGGTCCAAATTCCCG
>DATLTI010000277.1:0-8343 GCA_035533675.1 Acidimicrobiales bacterium
TTGGAGTTTGCTCAAACGGTCGCGTCTCTCATCTGTCGCTCCGTCGATCGTCGTGTTCATCGACCTCGCCCTCACCGGGGGTCTGCACCTTGATGGACTGGCCGACAGCGCCGATGGCCTCTTCGCGCATGTGCCCGCGAAAGACCGGCTCAAGATCATGAGCGAACCCGAGGTCGGAACATTTGGCGTGGTCGCCCTCATTGCATCGTTGATTGCGCGAAGAGATGGACTCGACGCCATCGAGCCATCACCGCTTGTGCTCGCCTGCGTGCTGTGTGCCTCGCGAAGTCTCATGGTCCTTGGGATGTGCACGCTCCCGAGTGCCAGACGTGATGGGCTCGCGTCTGGCCTCATCCCGAGTGATAACAGGTTCGGGCCGTCTTTTCTCGTCGCACTCGGTTCGATGGGGGCATCAGTACTTCTTGCGTTCCTCGCGCGTGGCAGGCGCGGTGCCAACGGTCTTCTCGCGGGACTCGTCGCAGGCGCCGGTGTCCTGGTCCTTGGCCGTCGTCGACTCGGCGGTTACACCGGTGACGTTCTCGGGGCCTCCGGAGCGGTCGTTGAGGCAGTAGCGCTCCTCGCGATGTCAAAGCGACCAACGGTGTGAACCGGCTCACGGTCTCTCGTCGCCTCTTTGGCGCCGCAGTCGGCTATCTGTTGGACCGACGCCTGGGAGAGCCAGCCGAGGATATTCATCCCTTGATGTTCTTTGGCCGCCTGATGGCCGTGACCGAGCAGGTGTTGTATCGCGATCGACGCATCTCTGGCGTCGCGTATCTCGCCAGTGGAGTTGGCGTTGGCCTGCTCGGTGGCAGTGTGTTTGCCT
Source organism: Acidimicrobiales bacterium (assembly GCA_035533675.1). Classification (GTDB taxonomy): domain Bacteria; phylum Actinomycetota; class Acidimicrobiia; order Acidimicrobiales; family Bog-793; genus CAIVND01. The sequence continues at coordinate 827 of DATLTI010000277.1, forward strand.
CTACGGCCGGAGCGACCTATCTCTCCTGTGGTGGCCAGGCGCTCGTTGACACAGCAGGAGTCGTTGACGAGGCGCTCGCCAGTGGCGATCTCGATCTTGCCCGTTTGGAGGTCCGATCTCTGGTTGGACGTGATACGGAATCGCTCAGCGAAGACGAAATCGTTCGGGCAGTGGTGGAATCTGTGGCCGAGAATACCGTTGACGCAGTTGTCGCCCCTTTGGTCTATGCATCTCTGTGTGGATCGAAGGGTGCGCTTGGATACCGGGCGGTCAATACACTCGACGCGCTTGTGGGCCATCGGTCCGAACGTTATGAGCGATTTGGTTGGGCGAGTGCGAGGTGCGATGACCTCCTGAACTACGTTCCGGCGCGCCTCACCGTGCTGCTGGTTCTTCTCGCCCGTCCGCTTCGCGTCGTTGAGGTCCTGCGGACGGTCCGACGCGACGCATCTGTACATCCATCACCAAACGCGGGAGTTGTCGAGGCGGCATTTGCCGGTGCGCTCGGTATTCGCCTCGGTGGTGAAAACAGCTACGGCGGCATCACGGAGATGCGCGGCGAGCTCGGGCGAGGTCGGACGCCCGAACGCGGTGACATCGCTCGTGCACAGCAACTCTCGCGCGAGGTCGGCGAACTCTTTGTCACCGGCGCTGTCACGTTGGCTATCTATACCTTATATAAGGGTATTGGGATCTTCGAAAGACAGAGTGCCGTGAGGTCTGGGTCATGAATGGCGAGCGAGATCGCAATGTCGTTGTACCGCGATCTGGTGCCCACGGCGGTGACGCGCCGTTACTCGCGCGCGCACTCGGAGTAGATCCAGGCGAGATCCTCGACCTTTCGATGACGATGAATCCCCTTGTACGAGATGTTGTGCCGCTCGTGCGCCAGTCCGCGGACTCGGTGCGCCGTTATCCTGATGCAGAATTCGCGACAGAGGTCCTTGCCGGGGCGATCGGCATCGAGGCGAATCGACTATTGCTTACCAATGGTGGCGCTGAGGCGATTGCGCTTGTTGCCGGCGAGATTGGAGAGGCGGAGGTGGTTGAGCCGGAGTTCTCGCTGTGGCGTCGTCATCTCGGATCAGGATCCCAAATCAGCGACAGGGCCAGGTTGGGGCGGGTGCGTTCAAACCCGAACAACCCAACCGGGGCGCTCGCGCGAGATGACGAGGTCGCGCGGTGCTGGGACGAGGCCTTCTTTCCGCTTGCCACCGGGAGATGGACCCGCGGCGATGCCGAACGGGGCGCGATCGTTGTTGGTTCTCTGACAAAACTGTTTGCATGTCCTGGACTGCGTCTTGGATACGTGATCACTCCCGATATCGCAGTCCGCGAACGACTTGCTGCGCGACAGCCGATGTGGTCCGTGAACGCGCTCGCGCTCGACATCCTGCCCGCGCTCATCGTCAGCAGTCGACTTTCAGAATGGGCGCGCGAGATTGCTTCGCTCCGCAGCTCGCTCGCGGCAATATTCATCGACCGCGGCTTCACCGTCGACGTTGCCGACGCGCCGTGGATCCTTGTGCGCGACGCGCCCTGGCTGCGCGATGCGCTTGCTCGAGAGAGGATCCTTGTGCGCGACTGCGCAAGTTTCGGGCTTGAGGGTACGGTTCGCATTGCCGTCCCGGAATCAAAATGTCTCAAGAAGATTGCAGAGGCGCTTGACCGGACTCTCGAGGCACACAGATGAGCCTCAAGGGAGCAGTCCTTGTCTGTGGAACGTCGAGCGATGTCGGCAAGAGCCGGATCGTCGGGGGACTCTGTCGCGTTTTCGTCAGCCATGGCATCCGCGTCGCGCCGTTCAAGGCACAGAACATGTCGCTCAATTCCTGTGTGACGGTGACCGGACACGAGGTCGCGCGCTCGGTGGAGTACCAGGCCGTCGCTGCTAGGACCACCACCGAGGTTGCGATGAATCCCATCCTGCTCAAGCCATCGGGAGAGAAAACGAGTCAATTGATCGTGATGGGTCGTCCCGTTGGAGAGTTCCGCGCCGATGATTTCCAGGCGGGTACCCACCGGTTCTCGGTGGAGCGGCTCAGAGATGTCGTCCACGAAGCGCTTTTGGAGCTGCGTTCGCGTTTTGACGTTGTCATTGCCGAGGGGGCCGGTGGAGCTGCGGAGATCAACCTTCTCGAACGTGACCTTGTCAATCTCCCGCTCGCTCTTCGTGCGCAGATCCCGGCGGTGCTCGTCGGAGATATCGAGCGGGGAGGAGTTTTCTCCTCGATCTATGGGACCGTCGCGCTGCTTCCCGATGAGCTGCGCGCACAGATCCGAGGTTTTGTGATCAACAAGTTTCGCGGAGAGCGACGCCTCCTGGACTCGGGGATTGTCGAACTCGAGCGACGCTGTGACATTCCGTGCCTCGGAGTCGTTCCTCACCTCGGTGACCTTGCCATCGATGCAGAGGACTCGCTCAATCTCGTGGGCCATACGCGCGAGGTTTCGCGCGTTGGTGACGGTCCTCCTATCGATGTGGCGGTTATCCAATTCCCGCGCCTTTCGAACTTCACCGACTTTGAGCCGCTAGCTGTCGAATACGGAGTCACATTGCGCTATGTCGCCTCCGCCGATGCCCTCGGCGACCCCGACCTGATCATCGTGCCGGGTTCAAAATCCACCGTCGATGACCTCGTATGGATGCGTCGACGCGGCATCGACCTTGTCGTCGCCGCCGCCCTCGGACGGGCCACATCCCTGCTCGGCATCTGCGCGGGCTACCAGATGTTTGGCACGGTCATTGAAGATGAGGTGGAGTCGCACGCAGGGAGAGTTCCTGGCCTTGGAATTCTTGAGGTGCACACGGTCTTCGAGGAAGAAAAGTGCACACTCCGGCGGAGCGGAACTGACCGGGCCGGTGCGGCGGTCGATGGATTTGAGATCCATCATGGTCGACCGGCGAAATCGGATGGTCAGCTACCCTGGTTCTTTCTTGACGGCCCCGACGGTGTATCCGAGGAGGAGGGCGTCGCGGACCCTGATCGGGGAGTCTTTGCAACGAGTCTGCATGGAATATTCGAGTCCGATGACTTCCGTCGGTCTTTTCTTGACGGAGTCGCAGAGCGCCGTGGAAGATCCTTTGTCTCCTCACCGACATCATTCGAAGTCCGTCGCCAATCAGAGATCGACCGCGTTGCCGAGGCACTCAGTACCTATCTCGATATCGATGCGCTACGCGAGATCATTGCGGAGGGTCGGCTGTGAGCAATATTGGATCTTTTGCTATTAGCCGACAAAGGGTTGGCAGGCTTTGAACTGGCCACGTCCGATTCCAGCAATTGGAGACCCGACCTCTGCCGCTGAACGCTCTGCCGATCCCGAAGCGTGGCAATTTCGCGATGAGGACCGCGAGGCGCTCTATCGGATCATTGGCGCGCGAAGAGACGTCCGAAGGTTTCGCTCCGACCCGATCGATGCTGATCTTGTGATGCGCCTGCTCGGCGCGGCCCACGCTGCTCCATCAGTTGGTCACTCCCAGCCCTGGCGATTCGTGGTCGTCACAGATAGTGCGAGACGCGAGCGCGCCGCTCTCATGGCAGAGCAACACAGACTCAGGCAGGCAAATCAGCTCTCCGAGGATGCGCGGCGCGAGATGCTTGACATCCAGCTCTCGGGAATCCGCGAGGCACCACTTGGGATCATCGTCTGCTGCGATCGTCGGGTCGAGGCCGGCGGCGTGATCGGCAGAGCGACGTTTCCTGACACCGACCTCTGGTCGTGCGCGCTCGCGATCGAGAACCTCTGGCTCGCGGCGCGCGCCGAAGGTCTCGGCATGGGATGGGTCACGCTGTTTGATCCTGTCGAACTCGCGGGGCTCGTCGATCTACCAGACGGGGTGGAGACGCTCGGCTGGCTGTGTCTCGGCTGGCCCGACGAGCGGCTCACCGAACCCGGTCTCGAACGCGTTGGATGGTCAAAGAGACGCGACCTTCGAGACATTGTCATATCTGAACACTGGACGGGGACAGGACCAGAACCACCCCGGTCTCGTATCCGATCAGCTCAGCCCAACGCAGTGGTAGCAGCGCGCGACGAGTCTGATCGTTTGCTCACGCCTCCCGAGTCGCTCGGTGTGCTCAGCCGGTCAATTGAGAGCCTCGTTGCGCTTGGCATCGATGACAGCGCGCGTGCGACGTGGGTACTTGTCGGCGCCGATCATCTTGTCGCACGACATCGCGTATCGGCGTTTTCATCGAGCGTTACCCGCGAGGTGCTCGAGGCCTCCGTCGCCGGCGAATCGATCGGCGCCGCAGCGGCGACCGTCGTTGGGCTCGATCGCGTCGTCGTCGATGCTGGAGTCGAGGGTGATCCCGTTGCCGGTGCTTTGCTTTGCCGGCCGCTTGGCAGGCGCGGCGATCTTGTCAACAACAATGCACTCGAATTGTTCGACGTCGAGCGGCTCATAGCGTTCGGTCGCAACCTTGGAGGTTCGACCGTCACGACGGGTGTTGTCGCGATCGGAGAGGTCGGGATTGGGAACACCACCGTGGCCGCAGCCCTCGGCTCGCTTTTGTGTGCCGCTGATCTAGAGGCGCTCGTCGGTTTGGGGACCGGCGGCGACTCGACGATGATCGCGCGAAAGCGCGAGGTGGTGCGCTCTGCAGTCGGGCGCGCGCGGCGCGGTCTGGGTTCGGAGAAAATCGATCCGCTCGAAGCTATTGCCCTTCTCGGTGGTCCTGAGTTCGCCGTTCTTACCGGCGTCGTGCTCGGCGTCGCAGCTAGACAGGGATTGGTCGTGCTCGATGGTTTTGCGACCTCGCTTGCAGCGCTCTGCGCGGTGCGGCTCGAGCCGGGTGTGGCAACGCACCTCGTTGCAGGACAGCGAAGTCGCGAACGCGGACACCAGATCGTGCTCGATGAACTTGGGCTCGAGCCGCTGCTCGATCTCCGTCTACGCGCGGGCGAAGGTATCGGTGCGATCCTCGCGACACAGCTGTTGATGACGGGGATGAAGACGCGAAAAGGTGCAGGGCGCACGGCCTCCTAACCGATGGATCGGTGCGGGAATTGAGAGTGTAGGAGGGATTCGGTCATGACTTTCATGGAGCAATGGACACCCCGCGAGTGCGCGATGAACGTGCCAAACGGGGACCCCACCGGCCGACCTTTTTCGCGTAGTCCTCGAACTCCTCTCCGAAAATACCCCTCAGCTGCTGCTCGTTTTCGATGATCCGGCTTCGAAACCAGGGAACGATCCCAATCGCTATCGCCGCCGCTGCGGGAGAGCCGGTGCAGATTGCGAGTCCGGCAAGGTAGATGATGTGTCCTGTGTACATCGGATTTCGCGTGACGCGGTAAATACCCGACGTTACGAGGTGTTCGGGAGGCGGTCCCGAGACACCCGGCCCGCCGCGACCCACCCGGTTCCGGTACTCCCCGCTGAGGCGATATTGAGCGTAACCCCAGATCATCAGTGGAGCTCCCCAGAATCGCAGACGGCGTCGCGAGATTGCCTGTTCGATGAGGACGATGATCGGTATGATGACGAAGTCCCGCTTTGAGGTGGAACGAAGGTACCTCAGGATCGTCGACGTGATCTCTCCAATCGGGGAGGCGATCGCGCAATGGATGACCGCCCCAGTCCGCTCGCTGTGGTCTTCCAACTCTCGTCCCCACTCTTTGTCCACCGTTTGATACATCCCAGTTGATGCATCCCAGGTTGTCCGAAGACCATACCCATTCTCAGGAGAGTTAGCTTAGATCTCGGGGCCCTGTGGGCAAAAAAATACCGGTGAAGAGATGAACGGAGCCAAGTTGTGTGCGAGACTACCGGTGCACGGGAGCCCAACGCGGGCTGAGAGGGCGGAAACGCCGACCGTTAAACCTGATCCGGATCATGCCGGCGGAGGGAGAGAACAATGAGCGAGTCGAACCGTTCGAAGATCTACGTGACGGGAAACCGTTCAGATGTCAAGGTTCCCTTTACCCAGATCACCCTCAGCCCGTCAGACGACAATGCGGGTCACGAGCGCCACGACACCTTTTGTATGTATGACACCAGTGGACCTGGCGGGGAGTCGACCGTCGGGCTTGCGCCGCTGCGACGCGCCTGGGTACTCGAGCGAGACGACGTCGAGGAATATGAGGGTCGAGAGGTCCGATACCGCGATGATGGTCGGGCCGCCTCGCGCCAGGGTGAGAATAGCCAGAGCGGGCAGATTACCGGTAAAGACCTTGTGGATCGCTTCAAGACAGGTCTTCCGCTACGCGCGCGTGCAGGAAAAAACGTCACGCAACTGCACTATGCGCGCCGCGGTGAGACGACGGCCGAGATGGAGTTCGTCGCCGTCCGCGAGGGTGTCGAACCCGAGTTCGTCCGTTCGGAGATTGCCGCTGGCCGGGCGATACTGCCCTCGAACATCAACCATCCCGAGTCCGAACCGATGATTATCGGACGAAATTTCCTCGTCAAGGTCAACGCGAACATCGGCAACTCCGCGGTCACCTCCTCGATCTCCGAAGAGGTGGACAAGCTCGTTTGGGCGACGCGATGGGGAGCCGACACCGTGATGGATCTTTCAACGGGGCCGAAGATCCACACGACGCGCGAATGGATCGTGCGGAATTCGCCGGTGCCAATCGGAACGGTTCCGCTCTATCAAGCGCTCGAGAAGGTGAACGGCGAGCCGGCAAAACTGACATGGGAGCTTTATCGCGACACGCTCATTGAACAGGCCGAGCAGGGCGTTGACTATTTCACGATCCATGCCGGGGTCCTGCTTCGTTATGTCCCACTCACGATCTCGCGCGTCACGGGAATTGTAAGCCGGGGTGGTTCGATCATGGCCTCGTGGTGTCTTGCGCACCACGAGGAGAATTTCCTCTACACGAACTTCGAAGAGATCTGCAAGATCATGGCTACCTATGACGTCTCGTTCTCGCTTGGCGATGGGCTCCGACCAGGATCGATCGCGGACGCGAACGATGAGGCACAGTTTGCGGAACTTGACACGCTTGGAGAGCTGACCTCGGTTGCATGGAATCATGATGTTCAGGTCATGATCGAAGGACCCGGTCATGTCCCGATGCACAAGATCAAAGAGAATGTCGATCGACAGATGCGCGTCTGCCATGAGGCTCCGTTCTACACGCTCGGTCCGCTTACGACAGACGTTGCGCCGGGATATGACCACATCACCTCGGCGATCGGTGCGGCGACGATCGGCATGTTCGGCACTGCACTTCTTTGCTATGTCACGCCGAAGGAACACCTCGGTCTGCCAGATCGCGACGACGTGAAACAGGGGATGATCGCCTACAAGATCGCTGCGCACGCGGCCGACCTCTCGAAGGGTCATCCCGGCGCCCAAGCATGGGACGACGCGTTGTCGAAGGCGCGTTTTGAGTTTCGTTGGGAGGATCAGTTCAATCTTGCCCTTGACCCGGAGACGGCGCGCTCCTATCACGACGAGACGTTGCCCGCAGAGCCAGCAAAGACGGCTCACTTCTGTTCGATGTGTGGCCCGAAATTCTGTTCCATGCGCATCAGCCACGATCTACGACGCGGAGCT
>DATLTI010000278.1:0-2985 GCA_035533675.1 Acidimicrobiales bacterium
AGCGATGACACACTGGTCCCATGGAACTCTCCGAGGCACTTGTGTTGGCGGGCACTCGTCGCCACTCCGTGCTCGTCACGATGCGCGCAAATGGTCGTCCTCAGTTGTCAAACGTCGGTCATGTTGTCTCCGACGATGGACTAATCCGATTAATGATTCCGTCGGGGACGGCGAAATATAAAAACTTGTTGCGTGAGCCGTGGGCGGCACTGCACATCGCGCGTGAGGACTTCAACGCTTACGTCGTCATCGAAGCTGACGTGGATCTCTCCTCCATCGCGTACGAAACCAACGACGAGACGGTCGACGAGCTCGTTGCGATTTATCGCGTGATGGTCGGCGGGCAATCCAATTGGGACGAGTTTCGCGACAGAATGGTCCGAGAGAGTCGTGTTGTGTTGCGATTGCGGCCAACGCGCGCCTACGGAGCGCTGTAGCCAGTAGGGATCGTCCGGACCCAATCCTCGTTGGTTGATCTTGCTTGCTGCGATGAGACTCCGAGCGTATTTATGTGCTCCGAGCTCATGGACTCTAGCCATGTCGTAGGCATCTACGGAGTCAGCCAGCGCCCGAGCAACGACGTCCAGGAACGCTGGCTCTTCTTCTGCGGTCGTCCAACTCACTTCAGGCTGTGAGGTCGCAGGCGGTCGCATATGTTCTTGCGTCCACTCGAATGGCACTTTCAAGTAAGTGGATGGTTCTCCTATGTCGTCATTCACCCAACGATTTTGTCATGACGGTTGAGTTCGGATGGGCGGGTCCCTTATTGAGCAATGGCGCCCATTTGACGCCCGACTTCACAGATGCCGATTGGAAAAGCATTAATTCAGCACTCCGATCAGCGAATTCACTGTAGGGAACCGAACATGAGACTTAGCTTCCCAAGCTGAGAACGCGAGTTCGATTCTCGTCGCCCGCTCCAACGAATTATTGCGAAAGCGCAGTACTTCTAGGCGCTTGCGAGGGACCACGGTTGACTGCTGGATGCCGCTGTGAAGACCTGGAACTTGCCCACATCTTGCCCACATCTTGCCCGGGCATCAGTAGGGATGCCCGTCAATGACCGAACTCCCGCGTTGTCAACATCCGACCGCGTAGTTGATGGCCGAGCAAACTCTTCGCATGACCTCGTCGGGAACACTACCGAGTGGTCCCGTGAGAGAGCTCTGAAGAACGGTGTGAAGACCATCACAATTGATGACAGAAGGCTGGTTGATGCCCGCGTCATCGTGGTCGAAATCTACCTCCACCGAAAGGCCCCTCGTTGATGTTGAGATTTCGGCCACGGTTGCGAGTGCTCGCACGTCTATTACTTCAGATCGAGTGAGCAACAAAACCGGTCGACGCTTCTGGCCGACTTCCGCCAGCCAGACCTCGCCTCGCTTCATGGCTGGCCCCACGCTTCGACTTCCGTCCAAAAAGCATCCGCACGCTCGGGATGTTTCGCGTACGCCTCTCGGTCCGCCCTCTCCAGGGCAGCTCGAACGGCGTCGGTGACCCCTTGCCGGGCCGCAGCCGATACGTTCACGCCGAGATTGCGCGCGCGCTCGGCAAGATCTTCGTCCATAGTGAATGTCGTCCGTGAAGATACCATATGAAAATGCTATCAGATAGTGATAGTAACCAATACCATTTATCTTGCATGTGGAATCGCTGAGTGGTTGAAGTACGTGGCCGATAAATACGAATGGTCGCGGACAAGCGATAGCCCTAAGCACCTCTCGGTTCTGGGCCTTGGCCACATTTTGCCCAAGGTTCGTCGTTGCATAAGTTTGCGCCGAGAACGCTCGGCATTCCATTAGGAAATTGGATCAGAAGTCAAGGAAGGAACACTGCTTCCCCAGCTGAGATCGCGAGTTCGATTCGCGTCGCCCGCTTCAAACTCGATTTTCTTGCGCTGACCGGCTAGTCAGTTGCAACCATTGGCCTCGTCTATTGCATCGATGCTCACCCTCAGGCAAACTGAGCGCAACCTCTCATTGGATCGGAGTAGAAGTGGCATCTCCAGGTGAGCTGTCTCGTCGATACATCGAGTTCCACAACGATTATGACCTCGACGGCCATATCGGAATGGTGGACAAGCTCGTCGACTTCCAACGTGCCGGGGACGAGCCTCTTTGTGGCGCCGAGGCGGTTCGCCGGCAATACCAGGAGGACTGGGAGGGGCATAAACACGTAGTCGTCACGGTACGTCGGATCTTCGAATCCGAGTTATCTACAGCGGTCGAGATTCACGTCGATGGCGGACCACCATCAATCGTGCAGTATTCAGGCGTCGTCGTTCACGACTGGAACAAAGGGGGCCGCCTCACTAAATACCGACTGTACGTTGATGAAATGCTTCCCTCACTCGAATCGGGCAGTGATTGACTTCAGCCCGACTGAAGTCGGCGGCTGTAACCCCTTGGTGAGATCGCGAGTTCGAATGTTGTCGCCCGTTACAAAGTGCCGTACCCGGTCGCCTACGGCGCTTTGATTCCCCACGCCTGGCGAAGCTCGTCAGTGATCTCGAACCGTGGACGGCCGTGACCACGTTCCACGTCCTCAAGTCCAGTGACCACTCGTCGACCTATCGCCGACGAGAGCGAGTGCTTACCCGGTAACCACGAGAGCATTGCGTCGATGGGCGCGTCGACGTGACGCATCGCGCTAAAGAGACGCCGCGTCCAGTTCCCCGGCGGCACGCCCAACAAGTCCGCGGTGTCCTCGCCCAGGAAGAAGCGGATCCCCGAGGCGGGCAGGCCGCTCAGCAGTTTCGTCTTCAGCAGTTCCTGCATCGTGGCAATCGTCGTGGCCGTGAGTTCGCGGCCGGCGTCACTGCGTTCACTCTGTCTCTTGAAGATGCGATCGGCCACGACCGCGGCGTCGGCGTGGTTGAGTGGCAAGAGATCTTCTCGGATCCCCAGTTGGTGACCGACGAGATTCCACGTGTGCACGTAGGATTCGGCGTCGAGGTCGCTCAGTTTCACACCAACTTGTCGCAGT
>DATLTI010000279.1:0-2308 GCA_035533675.1 Acidimicrobiales bacterium
CAAAAAGTGCACAAAGCTCTCCCCCGCCAAGCGATTCGGCCCCTTGGCCAAAAGCGTGACCGTGTAGGTCGCATCAAAGCGGATCTTGCCAAGCGTCACAAAGGGAATTCCCGCGGCCTTTGCCTCTGAACGATAGAAGAATCCCGCATCGAGCTGACCCGACTGCAAGAGACCGACCAGGGTCTGTTCAGGATAGATATCCGACGTACCGGCTATTACTGAACCAACCGTCGTCGAGTTGTAGCTCTTTTGAGCAGCCGTCACGGCCGAGACCGTCAACTTGCCCTTCGGGTCAACAGTTGGGTCGGTGCGCCCGATGCGAAATCCTGGCCGCGCGATCACTTTGTACCACGGCTGTGTTTTGAGTGCGCTGGCAAAGGCGCTCTTTGGGTTGTAACCGATCACCAGCGGTGAATTTGCAAACACGATGAACCAGTTCACGAAGTTGCCATTCGCTTGGCCCTCGAGTTCATCATTCACCACAGGCGCCGCGGAGATGAACACATCGCCGCGAATGACTCCTGCCTTCTCTTCGTTTGCAAGGACGCCAGATGCTCCCGAGTAACCAACAAAGCTGTATCCGGCTACGTGATGAAATCGCGGGCCCACCGAATGTTCAAAGATGTTCTGAAGCGAAGATGCATAGAGCACATTTGCCGCGCCGTGCACTTCGGAGGTTGTCTGCTGATGCTCCGTCGATGCAGTCGCGAGGCCTCCGAAAACTCCAGATCCCAGTGAAAGGGCGGCACACGCGATACCGAACGAACCCTTTCGCAAAATTGCGCCGACACGTATCGGTGTCTCCATTATCTACTCAAACCTTTCGCTTCGGTAAATGGTATTTCTTGACCGTTGTTCATCGGGTTAATCGCGCCAAAGATCATCGACTCCAACACTACCGATGAGAATCACAGCTGCATCTTCGAGGTCTTGCGCCAAGTCGATGTCGATCGGCTCCCCTGCGCATGCAACCTCGGTAACCAACTCAGGGTGTGCCTGCATCAGGACACGCGCCCCCTCGTCTCCCTCTCGCGGCAATAACTCCCATACCTCGCTTGAAAGACGCACCGGAGGACGACGGCGTCCCGCGAAACTCGCGGTGACGATCGGGTGCGACCTCTCACCTGCAACGGATCGCCATGCGCTCGACAGTACGAGCGGCTGGTCGGCAAGTCCCACCACGAGCACGTCGTGTCCGTGACGCTTTGCGAAGGAAACTGCGAGATCGAGCGAAGTTGCCTGTCCGTCCCTCCAGTTCGGGTTCTCAATGATTGCCATGGAAGCTGGGATCTGTTCAACAAGGTCGATCGCGCCGACCACGATTGCCGTCGCATCAAAGCCTGCTCCGATCAACGCGTCAACAGACCAACGCACCACCGTCTTGTCGCCGAGCCGGGTGAGAAGCTTGTGAGCGGGTCCGACAAAGCGCGACCCCTCGCCGGCTGCCAGCAAGACTCCAATCGTGGTCATCGTGAGCTATTGACCAGACGTTGTCGTGGTGACCTTGGTCACGCGTGAAGCGAACTTGGAAAGGCCCTGCAAGAAGGTCGCGCTGTCCTGGAAGAGTCCCGTGTAACCCGCATCTGCATCGATGGTGATCTGAGCGCCCGGGATACCCGCCGCGAGGAGTTGTGCGTTTTTCCTGGGGATGATTGCATCCTGTGCGCCCTGGAAGATCCAAGTCGGAACAGTAATGGTCGAAAGAAGTCTCACCACCCGGTCATCTTGGAAAAACGCATTCTGCGCGGCTGCTTGAGCTGAGACGGTCGAAAAGAGAACATCGTCGGACGCGACGTTTGCAGTGTTGACAAGCCACGCGAGGCGAGCCTTCTCACCAGCGGGTGTCAATGGATATATCACTCGGGAGAGTTCGGCCATCGTCGAAGTCGATGCGCCGATAACGCTTGACGCCGCGGTCGATGGCCGCACCGAGTCGGGACCACCTGCTGTCGCGTCAACAAGCACGAGAGCGATCGCGATCTTTGGGTGGCGTTCCGCGAGAGAAAGTGCAGCCTCTCCACCCATCCCCCAGCCAAGGATGGTGACATTGGAAAGGCCGAGCGATGCAATCAGACCTGCCGCCAGATCCCCGTCGGTCTCGACGCTCGGAGCTCTCGTCAGCCCAGCCGAATAGCCAACTGCAGCATCATCAAAGATCGTCACGCGGTAGCTCTGAGAGAGCGTGTTGAGAAAGGTGGGATCCCACCACGACATCGAACCATGTTCGCCCATCGCAAGGACGAGATTTGGTCCCGATCCAAACTGGCGGTAGGCGATCTTCACCGTTCCTGCATTCGTGCGCTGTGTT
>DATLTI010000280.1:0-1569 GCA_035533675.1 Acidimicrobiales bacterium
ATACAGCATCGCTGCATCTAGATCATCAAGTGTGATGCCCGCTTGGGAAAAGGCCGCATCGCGCGCCGTCTTTATCGCCATTTGTGTGTAGTTCAGCTTGTCCCACCAAAGAGTCGCCGCAACGTCACCAAACCCCTGACCCAGGATCTGCACCGGTACTTGCTTGAGATCCCGCGCTCGATCTTCAGTCGAGATGATAAATGCACACGCACCATCAGAGACCTGAGCGACGTCGCAGAGGTGATAAGGATCGACGAGCATTGGTGAACTTTGGTGGTCCTCGAGCGTCATTGGCTTGCCATACATCTGCGCCTCAGGGTTTCTCTGAGCCCATTCACGTATCTGAACTGCAATCGCCCCAAGCTGCTCGCTGGTTGTGCCATAAACCGCCATATGACGGGCGGCCATCCAACTGTGATGGCTCATCGCTCGAAGCTCTCCCACAGGAGATCCCCAGTACCCCTCTTTCGCGAGATCATGCGGTCGCCCGCGGTGACCGCGCGCTCTCGCCGACTCTGCGAGTGAACGAACGTCCGTCGCGCCAGAAATCACCACATAATCGGCAAGGCCGCGGTCAAGAAACGAATACGCCGCCGCAATTCCGAGCGATGCGAGAGCACCTCCTCGGCCAATGGAAAAATAGAAATTTACCGGCAGATTCAAAATTCGAGGGAAACCGTCCGAATAATTTACGCGATCTCCTCCTCCCGGTGCGGCCCGCATCTCTATCGCGCCGTTTATCTGAGATTTATCAAGGCCAGCGTCCTCGATAGCAAGACGCGCGGCCTCACTTACGAGCATTCGGCGAGACCTTCCGGTCTGAGTCCCGGTAATCACTCCAAGACCTACAACTGCAAGACGAGTGTTTCCCACTTCGCACCCTTCTTTCCCCTGAGTATTAACTGACTTTCATTATTACGGCGTCCTCTGCCATTCACTTGACCACCATTCGTGCGTGCATCCAATGGTCATTCATCGCCTAATCGTTACGGTGTCTCTCCTTGACTGTCAAAGCAAAGATTTTTCGCAATTCTCAACACTACCGTTACGCGCATTCAACCCGAAGATCTTGACGTGGACCTTCCAGATACGTCGAATCTCAAAGTGAACCCCATCTATTTCTTGGAATTGAAAGGGCGCAACGCGGGCCAATCGACGACATTCTTTTAACCCGACACATCGAATGATGTGTCCCCAAGATCCACAGCTGCCGACGCCGCTAAAGGTCCATTTGTGCGCACAACCTCGAAGATTGCTTGGGCAGTTCCCGCACGCAGCATGCGGCCGGAGCCAACGAGACATGCTTGATCCGCCGCTACAAGAACTGCTTCCACTCTCTGCTCGACAATCACAACTGCCAATCCCTCAGCTGCGATCGCCGCTGAGGCTCTGTGTCAATCAGCCGCGCTGGAGTTCGCGCTCCGCTCGAGCATCCCCTGACGTGGAGCGAGGTAGAGATAGGGCCACTCTCTCCGGGCAGACCGTTCGATGAAGTAGCGCACGCCGAACGCGATCCGGATCATGATCGCCTCGCCGTCAGAGGTATTCACGTGCCGGTGCGGAGTCTGG
>DATLTI010000281.1:0-1180 GCA_035533675.1 Acidimicrobiales bacterium
TGGACCTCACCCGTTTCGGTGGACAGTTTCTAACCTCTCTTTCCGTCTTTGATCCTCCATCCAACGTATACCACAGCGCAGTCTGCCGCCGCAGGCGGCAGAAGTTCCGTGCTGAGTTTTTTCTTCTCTTCCGCTTGCCCGCGACCGAGCGTGAAGCTCCAGGAGCCACGATCTCGGTTGACCCCTGGGATTCGTATCCCCCGACTTCGCGTGATTGATCGCTGATCTGTCCATCGCTCATGCTGCCCGATGCTCGAGTGCGTGACGCTCGTAGTTCATCGGTGAGCGATAACCCAGCGATGAATGTCTACGATGCGGGTTATACCAACCTTCGATCCACGAGAAGATCGCCAATTTCGCTTCGGCCTGCGTTTTGAAACGCCGACGACTGAGGACCTCGCGCTCCAGGGTCGCCCAAAACGATTCGGCCATCGCGTTGTCGTAACAATCTCCCACCGAACCCATGGACGGCATGACGCCGGCCTCCTGACAGCGCTTGCCAAACGCGTAACTCGTGTACTGGCAGCCGTGATCGGAGTGATGAATTACGCCTTGCGGGCGACGTTGAGAGATGGCATTTTGTAGCGCTTCGAGCACCAGCTCCGTACGCAAATGATTTTCCATCGCCCAGCCGACCACTTTGCGTGAATACACATCCAAGACGGCGGCCAAGTACAAAAATCCCGCCCATGTGGGAATGTAGGTGATGTCGGCTACCCACAATCTGTCGGGATATTCAGCATAAAAGCCCCGATCCACCAAATCGATCGGTTGCTTTGCAGCGTCGTCGCGCACCGTGGTGATGACGAACCGATGCGGCCACACGCCCTGCAGATGTGCGGCACGCATCAGTCGCGCGACACGTTTGCAGCCGACGTGAATACCGTGGTCATCGGAGAGCTCCGCATGGATCATCGGCGATCCGTACGCCCCGTTCGAGCGGCGATGGATCGAGTGAATCTTGCCGGTCAGATACAAATCGTATCTCGCCCGTGGGCTCGCCGGTCGATCCTCCCATACGTAGAAACCACTGGTCGACACACTGAGCAGCCGACACATCATCTGCACCGAATAGGCGGCCTGGTTTGCCATCACGAATCCGAAGAGCGCTTCGGTATCTCGATGTTTTCCCGTGCAAACCAGGCCGCGGCTTTTGAGAGAATCTCCCGCTCCTGACGCA
>DATLTI010000282.1:0-5205 GCA_035533675.1 Acidimicrobiales bacterium
GTGGCATCTCGATCATCGGTCTTGTGCTTGGACTGTTTGCTATTCCCCAGATGGTGTTGATCTTCGGTACAGCGACGACCATCGCCCGCCAGGACATGATGGGCAACGAGGTTGCTGCCTCCCAGGCGGTTTCACTTGAAAAGGGATTTGGAAAGCAGATCATTCAGGGAATGGGTGAGGCGCTGGCCCACCCGATCGCACTTTTGCGTTCTGGAATCATTGGTGCCGTGACGGGAATCATCCCGGGCATCGGTGGCTTTGCAGCGAACTTCCTCTCCTATGGCATCGCTCAGCAGATGAGCAAGAAGCGCGAGCTCTTTGGAACCGGTATCCCCGAAGGAATCATCGCCCCGGAGGGTTCATCGCTCTCCAAAGAGGCCGGAGGAATGATCCCGATCATCGGCCTTGGAATCCCCGGCAGCATCGGCGGAGCGCTTTTTCTTGCTGCTCTCGTCGTCAAGGGTGTCAAGGTCGGATACGGATTCACCGCGCAGTATCCGTCGCTTCCCTACGAGATGATGTGGGTCATCGCGCTGAGTGGAATCATTGGCACTGCGATCGGACTTCTCGCCTCTCCCTGGCTCGCCAAGGTGACGAGGGTCCCCGGTCCGCTTCTTGTTCCGATCATCATGGTCTTGACCGCAATTGGTCCTTTCATCTCTGATGTTGCCTTCTTCTCTGTCGTTGAGACCGTCGTCTTCAGTTTCGTCGGATTCTTGTTGAGACGGTTGCGATATTCGCTGGCGGCCTTCGCCATCGGGTTGGTTCTTGGTCCAACGCTCGAGGACAACATCTATCTCACCCATCAGGTCTTCCCCGGGTGGTCCTTTTTGCATCGAACCCTCGCCGACGTCTTGTTTGCGATCGCGATTGGAATCTTGGTACTTAAGGTGGTCCAGATCCGCGCGGACCAACGCAAGAACAATCCACCGATCGACGAAGAAGATCCCGTCAAGCGAGCGGTGATCGAGGCGGAGCGATTTGCCAAGCAGAATCCATATCCACAGCTCGCGTTCTTCACATCGGTTTCTGTGGCTGCCTTCTGTATCGCATTCACGATCTACGCGAAAACGCATTACCTGTGGAATTCGGCTCTGTTCCCGGTGCTTGGAGGGTCCATGGCTTCGCTTGGCGCGCTTTTCCGTGTGCCCGTTGACGGACAGGCGTACCTGCACTTTCTCAAACTTCGCAGGGCGCGTCGCGGTGCAGAGGTCGTTGTTGAGCCCATCGAGGAGTTCGATCCAAAGACCGGCAAGCTCATGCTCCCAGCGATCAAGGACAAGGAGTGGGGGTACAGCGGTACCTACACGAGAGAGACCTTTGGACTGGCGATGTACTCGTTGTTGGTCGGCGCATTGTTCGTCTTCGGCTTCTTAGTGACAATCCCTGTATTCGTCGCGGTCTATGGCGTCTTTGCGACACGGCGTGTCTTTCCAGGCATCAACAGGCGACTTATATTTGCCGGAGTTGGCGCGGCCGTTATGTGGGGAGCAACCTATGAGATGTTGAATCTCTTGCATCTCACCTTCTACCCGATGGTCAAGCTCTAGGAGTTCAAAGGAAAAGGGCCAGAGCCCAACGATTGGAAAGGGCGCCGCGAGCAATCGCAGCGCCCTTTCCATCTGGCGAATGTGCTCGGGCGCAGACGATCATTCCTGGGCCAATCGTGAACGAGCGCGCGTCAGGTGGCTGGAACGAGCACCGCGAGAAGCTCCACGTGTTCGGTCATTGGGAAGAGATCGAACGCCTTGATCGACTGCAATGACCATCCAAGATCGCGAGCGACGCGAAGGTCGCGGGCAAAGGTTGCAGGGTCACACGAGACGTAGACGATCTTCGCAAGCGTAGGAGCATACTGACAGAGCGCAGACATCACCTGCTTGCCAGCTCCCTCGCGCGAGGGATCGAGAACCGCGGTCGCAGGCGGTCCACCGAGGTTGGTGAGGATCTTCGCGTTGACCGAGTGTTCGATGATTGAAACCTGAGCAAGATCTGCAGTGTTGTGCCTTGCATCGAGACAGGCTCGGTGATCGCGTTCAACTCCGATCACCTCGCCGGTCGGTCCCGTCGCTCTCGCAAGTAGCGCGCTGAAAAGCCCGGCCCCGCAGTAGAGATCGAGGATCCTTTGTCCGGTGATGTCACCAACTGCGTCGAGTACCGCCCTGCCAAGCAGAGCAGCGGCCCCGGGATGTACCTGCCAGAAAACGCCCGCACTCACTGAATAGTTTCGTCCCAGCACCGAGTACGACATCCGCGCCCTGCCGATCCGCGCCCTTCCGTTGATGACGAGGTCTGCCTCGAGCATCGGGACCGAATCGATCCGGTTCTTCCCGGTGTCAACGACGACGACCCGCGAGGCTCCGTCAAATGAGCAACTCACGTCGATCGAACGCACTCCGGGCCAAAGGTGCTCGGTGACTCCGAGCTGATTGACCGCCCGAGTTCCTAGTGGGCACTGCTCGATGGTTTCGATCTCATGAGAGCGATAACGGTGAAAGCCAGCACGGCCCTCACTGTCGACTCCGTATCCGACCCGTGTGCGCCACCCATATCCCGCGAGATCGCCATCGACTCCGACAACGTGGATGTCGATCGCTACGCCGGCCATGCGCGCAAGATGTTCCTCTATCCGTCTTGCCTTGAACTTGCGCTGTCGTGTGAGATCGATGTGCTGATAGTCACAACCACCGCATCGTCCAGGACCCGCGTGGGGGCAGCTGGGGGCAACTCGGTCAGCCGAAGGTTCGAGGATCCCGATTGCGTCAGCGCGCAGGTAGCTGCTGGTCTCTTCGGTGATGACTGCACGCACGAGTTCTCCTTCGATTGCGTGTCGCACGAAGACGACGCGTCCATCGGGAGCATGTGAAACAAATCCGCCGCCGGCCGCGGGCGCGCCGATTTTTAGTTCGAGGATCTTGTCGATCAGATTGTCCTGTTCTGGTGAGAAAGTCATCGGTTGTGCCGAGAGCTGAAGGGAGAGGGGTTCGACACCGCGCTAGCCGGGACTGCAGATCGAGCGCGGAGTTTGGATGGCGTCGGGACGGTCAAAGCCCTCTGGCCAGTATTCGCCGCTATGTGGATCGTGCAGGTATGGCACTGGAGCGGTTGTTGCACTGGTGATCTCGTGGAGTGCCCGAAGCAGGATGTCGATCTCCTCATGGGTGTTCGAGATGCCCATTGAGGCACGCACTGCGCCGGGCAGCGAGGTGTGGATGTGGTTCCTCGCATCTGCACGAAATCGATCGACCTCGGAACCAGAGAGCCCGAGAAGCCGGACGAGATAGGGGTGGGCACAGAAACACCCGTTGCGCACCCCGATGCCGTATTCGGCGCTGAGACGCGCGGCGACGAGCGCATGAGGCATGTTGTCGATCACAAACGACGCGATGGGAAGGGTGGTCATCGAAGGACGTGGTCCAAGCAGGCGGACTCCGTTGAGGTTCATGACTCCCTCTCGCAGGTGTCGTGACAGATCGTTGTCGTGCTCGATGATCGCGTCGAAGCCGATGCGAGACAGTTCGCGCGCAGCAGCACCGAGCGCGACCGCACCGATGACGTTCGGAGAACCCGCCTCTTCGCGTTCTGGCGGCTCGCTCCAGACCACTTCGTCGAGATCAACAAGTTCGACCGCCCCGCCTCCGGCGAGGAATGGGTCCCCATCCTTGAAGAACTCGCGCGGTCCAATGAGCGCTCCGGCACCAAAGGGCGCGTACATCTTGTGCCCGCTAAAGACGATGAAGTCCGCGTTCAGTGGCAGCGGCCGATGCGCTGCGAGCTGGGCTGCGTCGACGAGAACTGGCACTCCGCGTCTATGTGCCTCGCCGATGATCTCGTCTAGCGGGGGGAGCCATCCCGAGACATTTGACGCGCCGGTGATGGTCAAGAGCTTTGGCAGGGGCTCTTGGTCGAGCCCGGCACAGACCTCGTCAACTTCGAAGGTTCCCTCGGGAGAGCACTCGACGAATCGTCTCGTGGCAACCCGTGCCCAGGGAAGGAGGTTCGCGTGGTGTTCGACGACAGTGGTGAGGACAACGTCGGTTGGATCAAATCGCATGCGATAGGCGAGATGGTTGATTGCCTCAGTGGTGTTGCGACAGATGATCGCGATATCTTCGCCACCCTGTCGGTCTGCAAACGCGAGGATTGATGTTCTCGCCTCCTCATAAGCCTGAGTGGCACTCTGTGACTTGTATCCGGTGCCGCGGTGGATGCTCGAGTACCAGGGGAGGAAATCGGTTACCGCCTGTGCAACGACGGGGTGCGCACCGGTCGAAGCCGCCGCATCAAGGTTGATATAGGGCCGCTCGCTGCCATCGAGGCAGGGAACCAGAAGACCATCTCCTACCAGTGAAATGTCGAGCGCCATCAGAACCTTTCGGGCAAAGACGTGGATACCTCTCCCGTGAATCATGTCAGCTCGCAGAAGGTGCGTCAGAACACCATCTGACAGCGATGGACCCATTGGCGATGTGACCTGTTGGTGCTCATTGTGGTGGGCTTTTAGACAGAGGTGGCGAGAAGGAGGGGTTTTCGCCTCTATGATTGGGTCAGGGAGTACAGCAGGATGTATCAATCCACCGAGCTGGACTTTGGAGATCGCGAGCCCGCGAACCTACCCACTGCATTGTCGCTGCGTAGATGACTGCGTCGCGCCGAGTTATTCCAACCGCAGAGAGAACGTAGGAGAACTGATGGCAAAAAACCCCGATTTCAAGGTCGCAGACCTTTCCCTTGCAGCTTTTGGTCGCAAGGAGATTGAGCTTGCCGAAAATGAGATGCCCGGCCTGATGGCGATGCGCTCGGAGTTTGGCGTGACCAAGCCGCTGAGCGGTGCGCGTATCTCTGGATCGCTACACATGACGATCCAGACCGCAGTCTTGATCGAGACACTCGTGGTGCTTGGCGCAGAGGTGCGTTGGGCGAGTTGCAATATCTTCTCGACCCAGGACCACGCGGCTGCGGCCATTGTCGTTGGCGATGGGAGTCCTGAATCGCCAAACGGCGTTCCAGTCTTTGCCTGGAAGGGCGAGTCGCTCGACGAATACTGGTGGTGCACCGAGCAGGTGCTGAGCTGGCCCGACGGAGCTGGCCCCAACATGATCCTTGACGACGGCGGAGACGCGACCATGCTCGTGCACAAGGGCGTCGAGTTTGAAAAGAGTGGCGTCGTCCCAGTGCCGGGTCCCGATGACTCTGAGGAATACG
>DATLTI010000283.1:0-5400 GCA_035533675.1 Acidimicrobiales bacterium
GCTGAGCGTCTTGGAGTGAACATCTTCCACACGGCCCCTACGACGATCCGCATGCTGCGCAAGCTCGGTCCAATAGAGCCGCGCAAGTACAATTATCACTTCAAGCACATGACCACCGTCGGCGAGCCGATTGAGCCTGACGTTTGGCGCTGGTATTACGACGAGGTCGGCAAGGGTGAAGCGGTCATAGTCGACACGTGGTGGCAGACCGAGAACGGTGGGTTCCTCGGAAGCACACTGCCTGCGCTTCAGTCGATGAAACCGGGGAGTTGCGGACCTGGCGTGCTCGGCATCTTTCCTGTGATCTATGACGACGATGGAAACGAGGTGATGGCAGGCAGTCAAAGGGCAGGCAACATCTGTATCCGTAATCCTTGGCCTGGAATTTTCCAGACAATCTGGGGAGACCCGGAGCGATTCGTAGCGACCTATTACGCGAAGTACTGCCGGGATAAGAACTCCAAGGACTGGCACGACTGGCCGTATCTTGCTGGTGATGGCGCGGTTCTCGCGGATGACGGATACTTCCGAATCCTCGGGCGGATCGACGACGTGATAAACGTTGCTGGCCATCGCCTTGGTACAAAGGAGCTGGAGTCGGCTTCTCTGACCGTCGAAGAGGTCGCAGAGGCAGCGGCGGTACCAGTACTCGACGAAATCCGCGGTCGAGCCGTCGAGATGTATATCGCGCTGAAACCCGGGATCAAGCCGAGCAAAGAGCTGGAGGCCAAGGTTTCGAAGGCCATTGAGCACGAGATCGGCCCGATTGCCCGACCAAAGAACATCTGGATCGTTCCGGATATGCCGAAAACACGCTCAGGGAAGATCATGCGACGCGTGATCGCAAGCATCTCCAACTTCGCTGATGTCGGGGACACGACGACGCTTGCAAATCCTGAGATTGTTGAAGATATCCTCCATTACGTCCAAAGCGAGAAGCTTGCCCGCGGCGAGGTTCCACGCGTGCTCTCTGCTGAAGAGGTTGCCGAGATCGAGCAGTTTGGCGCTGCCGAATAATCGAGCGCCGGTGTTTAACAATCGGCAGGGCGCGACAGATCATGATGGTCGCATAGCTACCAAAGACCCGCTCGGGAAAGATCATGAGGTGACCTCTCCAAGACGTCGCTGAAAACTGTCCGATCGGTGACGTCACAACGCTTGCCGATACCTCGGTGATGGAGACGATCATCGCTGGGTTTGTTGCGGGACTGATTGAGGATTGATCGAGAGACTCATAATCTCACGGTCCCTTGTCTAATCTCGGCGGGTCTCTCAGCTCCTGAGTGGGACTTGTGTAGTTCTCTCGGCCAGCGCGTCTGTGAATTGATTCGTGATTCGGTCACTCGGCGCGCCCCGCAACTCCCTAGGATGGCGAGATCATGCGCCTCGCAACACGACAAGTGACAGTTCGTCCCGTGCTCGAAGGTCCCATTCTTTTGATTCTTGCCGTAGCAACTGGGGCAGTAGTCGCAAATCTTTACTTCTGCCAGCCGATCCTTCCGCGAATTGCATCAACCTTTCATCACAGTGTCGCCTCGCTCACCTTTGTGGTGACCGCGACTCAGATTGGTTATGCCGCGGGACTCGCACTGCTCGTTCCCCTGGGAGATCTGATCTCGCGAAAGAGACTGGTGCCGGCGGTCTTTCTCATGGCGGCTCTCGGTTGTCTTCTCTGTGCGCTTGCGCCATCGCTGGTGCTGTTTCTCATCGCCTCTGTGATCGTAGGAATGGCAAGTGTCGCGGGTCAGATCCTGATTCCATTCGTCGCAGATTTCGCGCCGCCAGAGCGAAGGTCCCGATCGGTCGCGCGCCTGATGAGTGGCCTTCTCGTGGGGATTCTTCTTGCCCGAACGTTCTCTGGCGTGCTTGCCCAGTCTTTTGGTTGGCGGAGTGTGTACTTTGCCTCGACACTCGCAATGGCTGGTTTTGCAGCGCTCTTGTCATGGTTGATCCCGCGGGAGCCCACACGAGCATCGATGCGCTACCGAGAGTTGCTTTTCGCGGCAGCGACGTTGATGGTTCACGAACCGGTTCTGCGCCGGCGATCGCTGCTCGGTGCACTTGCCTTTGGAGGCTTTGCCGTACTTTGGTCGTCGCTCTCGTGGCAGCTCTCGAGGGCGCCGTTCTCGATGAACTCTCTGACGATTGGACTTTTCGGCATCATTGGACTCGCTGGGGTCTTCGCCGCAAACATGGTGGGACGGATCGCCGACAAGAGCCGTGGAAAGACAATTACCTTTCAGGTAACGCTGATTGCCAGCGCCGCGATTCTGGTTTCGTTTTTCCTTTTCCTGTTTGGAGGTTCGAGCATTTTCGTAATCGTCCTTGGCGTGATTCTTCTTGATGCGGGAACGCAGGGCGTCCAACTCTCAAATCAGACCCTGATCTACAGCACGAGCAATCAGTCACGGAGCAGAATCACGAGTGCCTACATGTTCACCTACTTCCTCGGAGGCACTCTAGGTTCTGCACTTGCAGGGGTAGCTCTTGAACAGTCGGGATGGCATGCATCCTCGCTGGTCGGTCTCGGTTTTGGCTGTGGTGTGCTCCTTCTTTCATTTTCCGAACTCAAGCGGCACCAGCAAGCAGCAAAACTCGAGGTGCAATGAAGTGCACCTCCTCAGAGCTATCAAAGGACGAGGGGAGCTTTGAGCCAATGAAGATTGCTCTCATCGATGGAACCTATGAGCTTTTTCGTTACTACTTTGGACAGCCGTCACATCGAGCGCCCGACGGACGCGAGGTCGGCGCAACGCGTGGAGTGTTGACCTCGATCGCCTCGATGCTCGTCGATGGCCATCGCTTTGTCGGCGTCGCAACGGACCATACGGTCGAATCGTTTCGAAATGACCTCTATCCGGGTTACAAGACCGGTGAGGGGGTTGATGAAGACCTGCTTTCGCAGTTCACACTCGTTGAAGAGGCGCTTCGCTCGCTCGGTGTGGTTGTCTGGCCCATGGTCTCATACGAGGCAGATGATGGACTTGCGAGCGCCTGCGCGAGAGCTGAACTTGATCAACGCGTGGAGCAGATCATCATCTGCAGCCCCGACAAGGACCTTGCACAGTGTGTTCGTGGTGACCGTGTCATCCAACGCAACCGACGTACCAACATCGATTCAAATGAGCGCGAAATCTGGGAACATTTTGGCGTAGCACCGACATCAATTCCAGATTGGCTCGCACTTGTTGGCGACAGTGCCGATGGTTTTCCAGGTCTCAAGGGGTGGGGGAAGAAGGGCGCGGCGACGGTGCTATCGCATTATGGCCACCTTGAGGCGATCCCGCTCGCGGTCAAAGACTGGGAAGAGACCGTGCGCTCAAAAGTGCGCGGCGCGGAGGGTCTCTGTCAGACTCTCGCCAGCGAGATTCAGGATGCATTTCTTTTCCGCGATCTTGCCACTTTGCGTCGGGATTATCCCGCGTTCAGTGATATCGATGAACTGCGCTGGAGAGGTCCGCTGGAGAATTTCGACGAAATCTGCGCTTATCTTGGTGCAAAACGGCTTCGCGAAAGAATCGAGCGTCTATCCCCATACTCGTAGGAGTCGGGCGATATGGTGTTCGGATGGCCAATCGATCTGTTAGCTCCAAACCCAAATTTTCGCTTCCAAAGAGTCCTCGGGCTCGCATCTTGGCGGCGGTTGTCGTGCTTGCTGCGGTTGCGGGCATCGCGATCGCACTGACGAGCGGCAGCAGCGCGAACAAGCCCTCGGTTACCCTTCCGGCGCTCGCGACAACGAACTGTCCGCTCACTGATACCGCTGCACCTGGCAACGTCGTACCAAGTCGCCCAGCGCTCGCGGTCAAAATTGGCAATGAGCCATTCGGCGCACGTCCCCAGAGTGGACTGAACGAAGCCGACGTGGTGTTTGATACGCCAGCTGAGGGCTTCATCATGCGCTACATCGCGGTCTATCAGTGCCAGAACGCCCCTGAGATCGGGCCGACCCGTTCTCTGCGCTGGGTTGATTCGCGCATTGTGAATCAGCTTGGCCATCCGATCCTTGCCTTTGCCGGTGGCATTATTCCTGACGTCAACGAGGTGATGGGCCTTTCAACGCTCACCCCTGCCAACCTGCTCGGAGGTGCGCAGGCTGCGGCACACCGGACCACTGACCGACAGGCGCCGGACAATCTCTATACGAGCACGAGTGCGCTCTATGGTCTCTTTCCGAATCTGGCGACGCCGCCCTCGCCGATATTTACCTATTCGAATACTGCGCCAGCTGGTGGCACAAAGATCCGCGCCTTCCGTATCTTCTTCTCTCAGGGCACCGAGGTTCTCTGGGAGTGGAAGCCGACGCAGAATCTCTTTGTGCATACCTATGCGCGAAACATCGACCTTGACATGTCGATGGGAGCTCCGGTAACGACAACGAACATCGCAGTGATCTCGGCCAAGTACACAATCGGCCCATACGTCGAGAGCCCGGGAGGCTCTGGTGACATCGAGAGTCAGTTGACCGGTAGCGGACCTGGTTATGTGCTCCGAAATGGTGTGGCGATCAAGGTCACCTGGTCACGCAAGGTCGACGCGGATCCGTTCACGTTCAAAGACTCTTCAGGTCAGGTGGTCTCGATGGCGCCTGGTCGCACCTGGGTCGAGATTGTGCCTGATACGACCTTCTCAAGTTCCGCGATCGACTTGTTCCACCAGACGCCAGCTGGCTAGGCAACCTCGAAGGTGAGGTCGTTGAACGTGACGACATCACGGCGCGTGAGCTGGCGCCCGCGTCTCGTCTCAATTTCACCGTTCACTTGGACCGCTTGAGTCGCGAGGAGGCGTTTCGCGTCTGCACCTGAGTCGATGAGGTTGGCGAGTTTGAGGAACTGACCCAACCTGATTGATCCATCGCGGGTCGTGATCTTCGTATTCTCCATTGCACCAAGGCTAACGCGAGCTGTCCAGGAACTCGCTTATCGTGGTTGGAACGTACGACTACGATCCATGTTCCTGGACTTAAGGAAAGGTTTATCGGCGATGAAGCTCGGCCTAGCTCCTCTGACTCTCTTTCGGCCTCCTCCGCTTGACCTCGTCAGGTGTGCGGGTGAGGCGGGATATGACGCCGTGGGCTTTCAACTTGGTCTCCAGGACATGCCTGTGTCACCACTCGCTGTCGATGCACAGTTCCTCAAGGATGCGAAGGATCTGCTCGAACGCTGGAATCTCTCGGTGATGGAGGTCTCCAATATCGTCTTTGAGCCTGAGAGAACTTTTGACGAGGAAAGGGTTCTGATCGACTTTGCCAGGCAGATTGGTGCATCGATCGTCCAGGCAACCGTCTGGGACGACGAGCACGATCGGGTAGTCGAACGACTCATCGCGTTGGCTGACTATGCAAAGAGTCTCGATCTTGGCATCACGATTGAGTACATGCCCTACTCAATGTGTCAGGGC
>DATLTI010000284.1:0-3322 GCA_035533675.1 Acidimicrobiales bacterium
GGTACCCAAGTGGCCAACGGGAGCAGACTGTAAATCTGCCGGCAGCGCCTTCGTAGGTTCGAATCCTACCCGGCCCACTCTCAGGCCTTCGGGCCGCGCGTTGTGCGAGCGATCTCGGGAACGCTCGCACAACGCGATCACAATCTGGGATTTGATGAGTGTCGATGCACAGCCTGAAAGACGATCCAGGCAGTTTCTCTTGCACCAGAACCGTCTGATTGATAATCCACCTAGACGTTGCAGTTGATTATGTAGCGTTGAGAGATCCTGACGAGCTGGCTCACGAACCGTCTGCCGGTCAGTTGGCGACGACAATGTGCGGATGCGCTTTGGCGGTAGCAAAGATGAGTTGGTTGTTTGCGTTCTGCCAAGCTCGGTCAATGTATTTGGCTGTCAATGAGATGCTTGAGGCCCCGTTCAGGGTCGGGAGCATCTGAGACACCAAGGTCGGCGTGGGTGGCCGATTCGTCCCGACGGCGACGACAATGATCGTCTTGAGTGGTGTTCTGCCCTGAGCGTCTGGGAGCATCAATGCCAAAGATGAACTGCAGTCCGACGTAAGCGTGCACGCAGGTTCCAGGGAGGAACCCGGTGAGCTCGCCTTGGCAGTCGACCATCACTGAAACGCCTACTGCAGTGGTCTGACCACGCACGACTCCAGCCCCGAGGGGAGCAATCCCGATGACCGGCCCGGCACAGACCGATTGGGCCGATTGCGTCAACGACCTCTTGGACGCGTATGCAGATTCGGTCAAACGCACAGAGAGGCGCGCTGCGAGAGATGCAAGGGCGACCAGAGTCGCCCGGTAAAAGAAAAGTTTCTTGGACATCAAAGCCCAGTGTCCAAGTGCAAAAATGCCGTCTCGCAGGCAGCGCTGCACCGAAGCCACGAGGGTTGCTCAGATACACTTTTGCCCGTGCCAACCCCCGACGTAACGAGCCAGGTCTGGACGCACCAGTGATAACGCAGAGCGTCGCCGGATCTGCGGTACGAAAGGTTCATGCTGTTCGAGCATGCGTTCGTAATGCGCTCTCGTACACGCTCGTTCGTCTGGATCGCTCAGAGGGTCCGCGCCAAGAATATGACCCGAAAACGCACCATCTCGGTCGGCTGTTGTTGCGTCCAACGCTGCTCGGATTTTTCGCCTCATGTGCGATTCTTGCTGGCGCGAGTCAGCCGAACTCTCCATTCACCCTGAAAACCGTCCCCGGCGCATGGTGGTTCGGCATTCCCACGCCGCCAGCGTCGGGAATAGTCCCTCCGCCTGGTCAGGGACTTTTCCTTGGTGTCGTTGCCGTCTACGCGGGAATCCTGCTCCTGCTGCGCGCTTGGTACGACGTCGTGATGCTGTGCATCCGCGTGCGCAACATCCCATACATGCGTCTCCTGCCGGTGTTCGTCGCCTGGGTCTTGCCGCTGCTCATCGTTGCCCCGCTGTTCAGTCGTGATGCCTACAGCTACGTCGCTCAGGGTGAACTGATGGCACATCATCTCAATCCCTATATCTACGGGCCAAAGGTGCTTGGTGTCTCCACACAGTTCACCCGCCTGACCGACCCTCTCTGGCAGCTGGTTACCTCGCCATATGGCCCAATGTTCCTCACGCTTGCCGGGTGGACGGTCGATCTGTCTGGGCACAGTCCGCTTGTCGCGGTCGAAGGCATGCGCGCTCTCGCCCTGTTTGGAACGGTGCTTTTCGCGTTCAGTATTCCTGTGATCGCCAAGTCTTTTAAACGAGACGCTGCAAGCGCGTTCGCGATCGCTGCACTCAATCCTCTGGTGCTCTTGCACCTCGTTGCCGGTGCACACAACGATGCACTGATGCTCGGCCTGCTGGCGTTTGGTTATGCGCTGCATCGCAGGGGATATCACATAGCGGGAATTCTCTGTTGCGCGTTTGCCGCGCTCGTCAAGGTTCCGGCAATTCTCGGAGCGATCTATATCGGCTGGGAGTGGCCGGGCCCCCTTGTACCTCCGAGAGAAAGGATCCGCCCCCTCGTCAAGGCAATGGGGATCTCGGTCGTCACCATGGTGGCGATGTCAGAGGCACTTGGGCTTGGCTGGGGTTGGATTTCAGGTCTTTCAAATCCCGACACGGTTCGTTCCTGGCTCGATCCAGCAACGGGCGTCGCACTCTTTCTCGGACGACTTGTCAGCGCAATCGGTCTTGGGAATCACACCCACATCATCCTGACGATCTGTCGCGGCTCAGCGCTTTTGCTCGCTGTCGTAATATCGCTCTGGCTGTTGTGGAATGCACAGCGCGTGGGAACGCTTCGAGCACTTGGTTTCACGTTGCTCGCGTTTGTGGTGCTGAGTCCTGTGGTTCAGCCCTGGTACGCGGCGTGGGGATTTGTGATGCTTGCCCCGATTGCCGAGACCCGGCTTCGCAGGATAGTGATGTTTCTCTCGGGTATCTCGTGTTTTCTCCAACTCCCGGGTGGATCGGTACTCGTGAATGAGATCACGATTGCTGATCCAATCGTCGTCGGGGTTGCCTGTGCCGCGCTCGTTGGACTCGCGGTGGTACTCGTCTCTCCAAGATTTCGCCACCGGACACATCTCGCCGATTCAAAAGATCCGTCACCCACCCCAACGCGCGATGAAGAGTTCGTCTAGATCATTCGCTGCATCAAAGCGACGTCGAGCCATCTCCCGAACTTGCGTCCGACCTCGCGTTCAGTTCCGACAAGCTCAAACCCGTGGTGCCGGTGCAGGCCGATCGATGCCTCGTGGTCGCCAACGATGCGGGCGATGATTGCATGGAATCCATGTGATCCGGCTCTCTCGATGATCTCGCCGAGCAAGGCCGAGCCGACGCCTCGTCCGCGCGCAATCTCCGCGACGTAGATCGAATCCTCAGCCGTCGTCGAATAGGCGGG
The DNA here is from genome assembly GCA_035533675.1 of Acidimicrobiales bacterium. Classification (GTDB taxonomy): domain Bacteria; phylum Actinomycetota; class Acidimicrobiia; order Acidimicrobiales; family Bog-793; genus CAIVND01. The sequence goes on from DATLTI010000284.1 coordinate 2,884, forward strand.
GCGAGGTCGATACGGCGAGAGGGAGGCGAAGCCGATGACCTGCTGCTCCTCGATTGCGACGACCGCGGGGTAGACGCCCTGATGTTCAAGAATCCACTCGCGTTGTTCGGCCTCAGTCCGCTCAACGAGATCAAAGGTAACCGTGGTCGAAAGGACCTCGATGTTGTAGATCTGCCGGATAGCTTCGGCGTCGCTGAGAGTCGCGGAACGAATTTCCATCTTGGAAGATTACGCGACACCTGGGCGTTGAACCGTGAGCCGAGCGCAATTTTCGTGGACTACCATTGGCAATCGGGCCGATCGAATGGTCCAAAGGCCCCCTTGGCTCAGTCGGCAGAGCATTTCCATGGTAAGGAAAAGGTCGTCGGTTCGATTCCGACAGGGGGCTCGTAGACTTAGCGGCGTAGCTCAGTTGGTCAGAGCACACGGCTCATAATCG
>DATLTI010000285.1:0-3931 GCA_035533675.1 Acidimicrobiales bacterium
ACCTGAATCGACGAGACGAGCGAGATCTTGTACAAAGAGCTCTGGGCGGCTGAACTGATTCCTCGCAGAGGCCATCACCTCTACAGCGACGTTGTTTTTGATCGTGGCTTGCATTACCTGCTCGCGAGCGGACTGGTTGAACAGGTTGAAACCGACCATGACCACATCCCAGAGGTCATCTTGAAGCGCGCGCTGGAGCATCGAATGAGTTGAATCAGAGCTGTTGCGCTCAGAGATGCCAAGGAAGCGCACAAGTCCAGCGTCTCTCAGCTCGACGAGCCCGGAAACCAGCTCGGTCTCGCAGTAGTCGTAATCCTTCGGACTCACGCCATGCAGGTGATACACATCGAGCACATCAATCTTGAGGCGCTTGAGCGATGCTTCGAGTGCGAGGCGCAACTCTTCACGCCTGAGAAGAGATCCGTCTTCAAGTCGCGGATAGACCTTTGTTGAGATCACCACTTCGTCGCGGTGTCCGGCTAGCGCCTCGCCGATGACCTCTTCGGTCCCATAGTTATCCGCGGTGTCGAAGTAGTTCACACCAAGCTCAAACGAGCGCTGGATAAGCGCACGGACCTCATCAAAACTTGATCCTGTCGCGAAGCCAAGCCTGCTAGCGCCACCGCCGCCGAGACCGACGTCGCTTACCTGGAGTCCGGTGCGTCCAAAGGTGCGGTAGTTCATAAGGCGCGCGCGAACAACGGACGAATCGTGGTGGTCCCAGACATGATCTTAGAAATCATAACGAATTGAGCTTTCCTAACAATTTGTGACCAAATACTGAAACGGGAAGATTAATTCCCAAAACGCCTTCCATCGACGACCACGCCGTCGATGTGATTGTTCTTTGCGCTGTGTCCATGGAGCGAACTTCCATCTGGGGCGACGCGCATCCGGTCCTCTGCATCGAATCCACCGACGCGGAACATGAGGAGATTTTCCTCTCCGGAACTCAAAAACTTATAGAACGCTCCGCGAGGCAAAAACACTCCGTCATAGGGATTCGCGACAATCTTCTCGCTGCCATCTCGACCCACCTCGAACGTTGCCTGTCCCGCGAGCACCAAAAAAAGATGGTCCTCTTTGAGGTGCGTATGTGTCGCGTTCTCGCCCCCCTCTGCGTAGACCTTCACACGCGCTGCAAATCCCTCAGTCTTTGCGAGCACGTTGTCGAATCGACCGGCTGAGAGCATCGGCGCGTCTTTCACCGTGAACTTCTGGGCAATCGGGTCCTGCGCAACGCTTTGGGTTTCGAGCCCTTGGGCAATCATCTCAATGACCTCCTATGGATATTCCTCGGGAAAACGGGGTCGCCCCGTCCAGGATGTCGCGTCCCTGCATGCGTTGAGCATGCAGGGATGCTGCCGCTCTAAAGCGAGAAGCCAGGCGGACTTCCAAGATGGAGCACGCTCACTCCCCCATAGGCAATTCCAAACATCACCAAGGCCGCCAAAAGACTGCTTCGGAGCGACCACCGGCGAAGCAACAAAAGATACCCAAAGACGAAGATTGGATCGACGATCTCATAACCAAGCACGCCGATGAACGCTGTCAAAGTTAACGCCCCCAACAGCGAGGCCCAAAGAAGCACGGCCTCGTTTTTCTTACCGTGGGCATGGCTTGGCGCATCGATGCCATCTTCGCTTATGGAATCTTCTCCGTCAGGAGGCAGTCCCCCGCCTCCACCGGTCGTGAAAGAGGGCGCCTTGACGTCAAGAGCGACCGACCCGCTCATTGCCCTCTCGGCGATTTCGACGTCACCATCGCGGCGTCGAATCTCCTCGAGTTCAAGTTCTTCAACGGCGTGTACCAGACTCGGACTTGCGCCCACCTTCGCGGTCTGCGCCGCGGCACTCATCACTGCACGCTCGGGAACTCCGACCGTGAATCGTCGAAAACGCGGGCTGAATCCGGCGATCAGTTGAAATAACCCGATCGCGAACACTCCAGATCCAATGATTGTTGGACCAAGATTCGCCGGCGACGGGTATCTCCGACCCTGAATCACATAGAGCGCCGAACCGATGACCCAGATGATGTCAAAGGTCAGCTCGCCCCATGAACGCGGAGGAGTCGGTCGTGATCGAAGCACCCTCAGCTGCTCCTTGGTCGGCATCTCGGCACCCTCAACTGCAGTCTCTTTCAGGGCTTGCGCGAGTTGCTGGCGACGACGGTGGCGGATTCCAGCAGCGATGACGGCAAGAATCAAAAGAATCAACACATCGCTGAGTGGTCTTTTCAGGAAATCCCATCCGTAGATTGACGAGGTGAGCACAAGATTGTTCTCTGCAATGGTGCCAAGGACAAGACCGACGATGACTGCGGGAAGCGAATAGCCAAACCGGCGCATTGCGACGCCAACGCCGCCCATGATAATCATCAGATACACCTGAAGGTAGATGCCCGTCGACTCAAATGCTCCAAGCGAGGCGAGGCAGACAACGAACGGAACAAGCGTTCTTCCCGGAATCTGGGTGACCTTTCCAAGTACCGGCGCCATGGCAAGGCCCACGACGCTCGCAAGCAGACTTGAGACAGCAAGCACGATGACCATCCAGAAAACCAGGGAGAGGTGGTTCTGCAACATCGGTGGTCCCGCCTGAAGGCCGAGAATCGAGAACGCGGCAAGTACGACGGCCATCGCAGGACCATTCGGAATTCCCAATGCAACCGTCGGGATCAGCGAACCGGCCTCTTTGGAGATCGAGGAGGCCTCGGGCGCGATGATCCCTTCAGGAATTCCTGTACCAAAGAGCTCCGGATGCTTGGAGGTCTGCATTGCCTGTCCATAGGAGAGGAAGTTTGCAGCAGTCGAACCGATTCCGGGAACGACGCCAGCGAGTACGCCGATGATTGACGAACGCAGCGTTAACCAAGGTCGAGAGACGACATCTTTAATTCCCACCAGAACCTGAGCGCGTACCTCGCGCGACAGGGCAACATTTCCTCCCGAGTGTACCTTCGAGTTCTGTGCGAACAGGATGTACATCTGGCTTATTGCAAAGAGACCGATTGCGGCAGTGGCGATATTGACACCGCTATACATTCCAAGATATCCAAAGGTAAATCGAAGTGATCCCGTGCTCGCTGCGGCGCCGACAAATGCGAAGAGGTAGCCAAGACCGCCTGATAGCAGACCCTTGGTCACCGATCCAGCTTGAAGCTGGCCAATGACAACGATCGCGAGGATTGCGAGCAGAAAATATTCTGGTGGGTGAAAGATATTCACCATCCGCAACATCAATGGGATTGCCGCCACCATCACGAAGGCTCCGAACCAGCCACCAAAGGTTGTGGCCGCAGCTGATATACCAAGAGCGCGACCCGCCTCCCCGCGTTGGGCCATCGGGTAACCGTCAAGACATGTCGCTGCCGACTCTGGTGCGCCCGGAGTATTGATCAGGATCGCCGTCGTCGATCCTGCGTAATAGATCGCCGAGTGCGAGGCAAGCAATAGTCCGAGACCGATCACAGGTGTCACATTATAAAGAAACGGAAGAAGAACGACGAGGAGGACAATGCCACCTAGTCCCGGAATTGCTCCCACGACGACGCCAAGAATCGTGCCAAAGACGACGACGCCGATCGCCGCGAACGATCCGAAATCTGCCCAACCGGCTCCAAACGCGTTGATGTAATGCATAGACCAGAGCCTTCCCCTTAACCAGAGCTATTGCGTGCAATAAGTAGGTGCGTGTTGGCTCTGACAGCGTCAAACCAGCACTGATACGGACCTCTCTCGGTTCCCAGGCGAAAAGACGCCCAGGAACCGAGAGAGGTCTCCAAACTTTGTTACGAGGCGATTCCTGTGCTGAGCGGCAGATACTTCCGCAACAGTGCAATGGTCTTTGCCTGAATGCCGTATTTGACGGCTGCCTGCTCCGACTTCGGGCTCTCATACCCAAGCTGAATCCGGGCATTCGTCATAGCG
>DATLTI010000286.1:0-5688 GCA_035533675.1 Acidimicrobiales bacterium
TTTTGGGTTCTCATCGATGTCGACGTTCGTGAGATAGGCAAGATCAAGACCGTGGCGCTCCGCGAGATAGAGGAACGGGAATTCGTTACCGAGCCAGTCTCCCGATCCATTCGCATCGGGATTGGCATAGGGACGATCAAATGAGACGACGCGCGCGCGGCTTTCGTATTCACTCAGCCCATTGATCGGCGTGCCTCCATACAGGCTGTAGCCACCCCAGTGGTTATAGGCCTGCCACGTCGTCACCGAGTTCTGCATGACAATCGCCGCGGTACTTGCATCGTCGCGCACCGTCACCGGGATGAAATGCGCCCTTCCCGAACTCGCGCTCAGACGGATGAGGTAGTTGCCAGGCGGCCAGGCATCAGTGACGATGAACCTAAACGAACGCTTCCACTGGCATTCGACCCGGTTGATGCCCGGGGTGAACACAGGACTTGGCTGTACATAACCCGGCAGATCTTTTGTCGTGGTGATCAGCCGGGCGCCGAGACCCGAGTAATAACCCATTCGATAGACATCTGCCCGAAAGGAACTCGCGCGGGTGTTGACAAAGATTGAGAGCTCTTCGCCGGGCGAGACGCTTACCCGATCAGCAAAGCCCTCAATCGGCGCGCGTTTCGCGTGCAACTTGGGATTGATCACCCAGTCAAGCGTCCCCTTGCGGGCGTTTTCTGCAACCAGCCATGAGGCAACTGGCAGTCCATCCACAGTTGAGACCGCGCGGTGAGGTTGCCTGCGTCGAGCCGTTCGCGGCGCTCGCTTTGCAGCAACTGCGCGCCCACATGCACCGAGAAGATCTGGAAAGACCGCCAGCGACGCGACAGCGCCAAAGCGCTGAAGAAAAATGCGACGATCCACAGTTCGATCGTAGGTCGGAATTGCCTGCAACCGCGAGATACACAGTGACGGCGACTCGTCAATCAATGCCTTGTGACACCTGTCCTTAGATGAAAGTCATGGCGTCAAAAATCATGCAGCTCGGGAAACTCCTCAAGATTCTGACCGAGTAGCTCGAGCCATCTTGCAAATACTGACGTGAAGCGTGCCCAGAGAGATGGCCGTGCAGGCGCGATAGGTGTTACCGAAGCTAGGTGTAAAGAGCCGGATCTCGAATGAGATTTAACTTGGACTCGATGAGCATTAGTGTCATTGTTTCGAGCAGGACACCTTGAACTTTGCCAGCTCGGATGTTGTGACTCGCCAGAGGTGCCATTAAACGTTCGAATCCCCATGGCAAAACGCTACATTTCGATATTAAACAGACGACGATCAATCCACTTTGAGATGAACTTCTCATGTCAGTTCACGATGTACCCACACCTAAGTTTCAAGGCACGCTCAACTATCGGGCGACCTCAACACATCTGATGGCCCAGATCGGATTGACTTGGTGCCTGAAATTTACCTCCCTAATTTCGTATTGGGCTTACGCAAGCAGTGATGTGCTTGGTCGCGAGAACGAGAGCGGCGGCATGTTCAATCTGATCTCTTGAAATTGCACCTCTGGCAACCGCTGAACGAATTGCTGAAACAATCGCTGTGGTCGTTCTGGCGAGTTCTGAGGGACTTGCATTGAACAACACCATGTCTGCACCTGCAGTCACCGCGGCGACTGCAGCACCTTCAAGCGAATAGTGCGCTTGGACAACAGCAACAGAAGAGAGCGAGTCCGTGAGGATCAGACCATGAAAATGAAGTCGTGCGCGCAGCTCTCCGGTAACGACGACTCGAGAAAGCGACGCCGGTGTTCTTGACAGACCTGGAATCACCGCGTTCGAAACCATCACCGCAGGGATGTGCGCAGCAATCGCGCGCTCAAAGGGAATGAGTCCGGATTTCTCAACAACTCTCCAGGGCGGCGTGCTCGCAGCGACAAGGTCGGTATTTCCAATTGTCCCTCCAAGTCCTGGAAAGTGCTTGATGACCGGAATGACTCCTCCACTCTCGAGTCCGCTGGCAAAGGCGAGCGCATCTCGAGAGACAGTTGTGGTGTCACTGCTGAAAGAGCGCGTGCCATCTGTATTCATGGTGCTCGGTCCAGGTCGCGCATCGACATCAGCCACCGGCGCGAGATCCATCGTCAGCCCGAGCACGTGCATCGAAAGCGCCAGACTCCTCGCGAGACGCTCGATCGCAGACGGCGTCATCGTTGCTCCCATGGTCCTCGCACTCGGAACATTGGCGATCAATGGCCAGAGTCGCTGGACCGCCCCGCCCTCTTCGTCGGTCATGACCAATGGGGCAATCCCATCTGGCGCAGCCTTGAGAGCTGACAAGAGCTGATTCTTGAGATCAGCTGGAGGAGAGCCAGTAAGGATCATTCCGCCGACACCGGCTGCGACCTCTGTCTTTGCCTGTGACAGCGCATTCTGGTCGACCGGGATCACGATGAGCTGCTCGATGATTCGGTTGATGTCCCATCGCGCAACAATTGCTGAGGGCGTGCAGGACTTCAATACCGAACGACGCTCCAGAGCCTTAGCCGCACGAGTTGTTGCTCCGAGACTCGGCAGGTACGAAATTCCGAGAACAAGCACCGACGCGCTGACAACACCCGCCCGATAGCGCGCTTTTCGCGTCATGATCGACTGGAATCGACAACCCGATGAAGTTCAGAGAAGATCTCGATCAAACGTGGAAGCTGATATTGGGCCTGAAGCCCACTTGGGTTTGGGAGAACGAAGACCTTGCAGGCGACAGGCGACTCAGGTTGGAGTCCGATCTTTGCCTTTTGACCAAAGGCTGTCGCGTAGGCTCCAATACCGAGCACCGCCAGCACGCTCGGTTGATAACGCTTCACTGTCGCAGCGAGTCGTTTGGCACCTGCTTGAAGCTCTTCTTGTGAAAGTTCATCGGCACGCGCCGTTGTCCGCGAGACGATGTTCGTGATTCCTAGCCCAAGCGCGAGCAGCGCGCGATCCTCGTCAGGTTGAAAGACGCGGTCGGTGAAGTTCGCTCCGAAAAGAGCTTTCCAGAAACGATTGCCTGGTCTCGCGAAATGATGTCCGACCGCACCGGAATAGAGACCCGGATTGATTCCGCAGAACAACACCTTCAGGTTCTTTGCGATGACGTCAGCAACTATCTCTCCCGACGCGGCCACAATTTCTTGCTTCGTAGGCCGCATCGGATGTTCGCTAGATGATGCCATACGTCGCCCCATATTCCAGGCAAGAGACCGTCACGCTTTGGACGCAGAGATCGCCTACCGACAAAATTTAGAGATGGTTGTTCAGTCGGCTGAATACCGCGCGACTGTTGTCCTCATAGATCTTCTTGCGGTCCGCGTCGCTCAACGTGGTGATCTCGTCGACATAACGCTTCGTATCGTCGTAGTAGTGGCCAGAACGAGGATCGATTCCGCGCACTGCCCCCACCATCTCAGAGGCAAAGAGAATGTTGTCAACGGGCACAACCTTGAACAGGCATTCCATACCCGGAAGGTGATAGACGCAGGTATCGAAGTAGACATTTTGCAACATCGACTCTTCGAGTGGCGCTCGACCATTGTCCTGGGCGAGACCGCGATAACGGCCCCAGTGATAAGGAACCGCTCCACCGCCGTGAGGAACGATCATCTTCAGCGTTGGGAAGTCCTTGAACAGGTCCGACATCAGCAACTGCATGAACGAAGTCGTGTCCGCGTTGAGATAGTGCGCTCCAGTCATGTGAACCGCCGGATTGCACGACGCGCTCACGTGCACCATGGCTGGAACATCAAGCTCAACCATTTTCTCATACAGCGGATAAAACGAACGGTCCGAAAGAGGTGGGTCCTGCCAGTATCCGCCCGAGGTATCTGGCGTGAGATTGCAGCCGACAAATCCGAGTTCGTTCACACTTCGCTCGAGTTCAGCGATTGAGGCTGATGGCGTCGAGCCCGGCGACTGAGGCAACTGGCAGACACCGACAAAGTTCTTCGGATAGAGATTGACCACGCGATAGATCAGGTCATTGCTGACCTCTGCCCATCGCTGGCTCATCGCTGGACTCCCGACATGATGCGCCATCGCGCTCGCTCGTGGGGAGAAGATCGTGACATCGGTGCCGCGCTCGGCCTGCAGTTTCAGCTGAGCAGACTCGAGGCTCCCGCGAATCTCGTCGTCGGTGATTGTTGGATATCCGGGATCGCCCGAATCTCCGATTTCGATCTGGCGCCTGCGCCATTCCCAAAGTGATTCCGGAGCGGTCGTGTAGTGACCGTGGCAGTCAATAATCATTCTGGCCTCACAGATTCTCGATCAGCGTCACCATCGCGTGGCGCTGCGTATTGGTTAAGAGCATCGTAGAACGATACCGGTCTCATCGACTGCGGACCAATGGAAGGCTCAAATGGACCCGTAGGCAAAGACAGCACTTCTGATAACGTGCAAACGCTATTGATTGGCGTGTGTTGACAAGCAGTGACCCGTTGCGGAATGCCTTCCGGGGTCGCTGCCCTCGCTGTCTCTAGGCACGACGCGATCAGACAGACGAGAGCTACAAAGGAGACCAGATGGGTGAGATCCCTCGACTAAACGGAGTTATTCGCGCGTTTGAGCAGGGCACGCAGGCATTCGCCGCGTTCGCCAATGCCGATGTCGAGACTGCTCTCGCATTTTCCACGACAAAGTACGACGGAATCGTTCTTGAGATGGAGCACAACCCGTGGGACATCCGGGCGCTGCGCGACTCATTGCAGTACCTGCTCAATCGCGGTCAGATCGCAAAATCTGGATCGGTTGCTCCACCAGTTACGCCCATCGTGCGCGTACCGGCGAACGGCGCCGAAAAGTCACAGTGGCACGCGAAGCAGGCTCTCGACCTTGGAGCCTATGGAATTGTCTGGCCACACATCGCAACCGTGGAAGAGGCAGAGAATGCCGTCGCCGCATGCCGCTACCCTCGACTCTCCTCTGCTCCGTTTTACAGGCCCGAGGGGCTACGGGGAGATGGCCCGACCGCTGCGTGCCGTTACTGGGGGATCTCCCAGCAGGAGTATTACGAGCGGGCAGACGTCTGGCCGCTCAACCCGGCGGGTGAAATCCTCGTGATCTTGATGATCGAAGACACCACAGGCATCAACAACCTCGACAAGATCCTGGGCGAGGTGCCCGGCATCGGAGCACTCTTGATCGGCGAGGGCGACCTCAGCCAGGAGCTTGGGTTCCCACGGCAGTACGAACACCCGACCGTGCTCGAGCACATGGCACGGGTACGCGAGGTCGCCGCCCGACACAACGTCCCTGTCGGCCACCCTCACGTTGGAGTCGACAACGTCGAGCGTGTCGTCGCCGAGGGCTACCGCCTTCTCATGCCAGCGCCAGTCCGCACCTACGCCGGACTTGAGATGGGCCTCAAGCTGACGGGTCGCGCATAGCGGTCTGATCCTCGACGTGCACCCATGTGCTCGATGAGGTCTCAGGCGTCACCGAGAAGGTGCCCCGCCTCCTCGGGACGATGCCGACGAACGGCCTCATGGTTCGTCGAGTCCTCGCCCATATAGATACCCCGCTCCCAGACTCGTTTTCGCGGATCGGTTACGTCAAGGGTCATCTCGCCGATGCGTTCAATGGCGATCGTCACCTTTTCGCCGTCTTGAAGCGGGCCGAGTCCCTCGTGATTCGTCCCGCACGAGATGAGATCACCCGAGCGCATGGTCATGATTGTCGTCGAAAACTCGATGAGCTCGGGGACCCGGTGCTC
>DATLTI010000287.1:0-1803 GCA_035533675.1 Acidimicrobiales bacterium
ACACGTCGCCACTACAAGAACCGGGACGGTGTCGAACGGGTCTATGAGACCCACCTTCTGCGCCGGTCCGTGCGCATCGGCGCCAAGGTCAGAAACGAGACGCTTGCGAACCTTTCACATCTCCCGCCAGAGATCATCGAGGCGATTCGGGCGGGACTTTCGGGCAAGGCACTCGTTATCGCTGGCGATGGTCTCACCTGTACTCGCTCGTTGCCCCATGGCCACCTGGCAGCGGTGGCCGAGATGGCAAAGACCCTCGGACTTCTCGATCTGCTTGGTCCACCGTGTCGAGAACGAGATATCGCCTACGCGTTGATCCTGGCTCGAGTCGTTCACCCCCGTCCAAAACTCGCCACCGCCAAGTGGTTCGCCGACACCACGCTGGCTGTCGACTTTGGGCTCGAGGGTGTCAGCACCGACGAGATCTACGCGGCCATGGACTGGTTGGGTGATCGTCAAAGCGCTATCGAGTCTTCATTGGCCTATCGACACCTTGGGGGCGAGGCGAACCCGTCGGGTCTCGCGTACTTCGATCTGTCGTCATCATGGGTGGAGGGGTCGAAGAACGAACTCGCCGCCCGGGGTTACTCACGAGACAAAAAACGCGGTGTCGCCCAGATCGAGTACGGGCTTTTGACTGACAATGTGGGTCGTCCGGTTGCAATCGAGGTATTCGCCGGCAACACCGCAGATCCAACCGCGTTCATCTCCATTGTCGAGACGATTCGCACGCGGTTTGGTCTCACCCATCTCGTCATGGTTGGCGACCGGGGAATGATCACCTCGGCGAGGATCAAGGCACTACGCGAGGACACCGACCTTGGGTACTTGACCTGTCTGCGCGCTCCACAGGTCGCGCGACTCGCAAGAGATGATGGTCCCTTGCAGCTGTCGTTGTTCGATGAGACAGATCTTGCCGAGTTTGTGCATCCTGACTATCCAGGTGAACGGCTCGTCGCCTGTCGCAACCCTTCGTTGGCAGATCAACGCAGCCGCAAGCGGGCGGAGCTATTGGCCGCCACCGAGGAGGCTGTCGAAAAGATCATCACTGCGGTTGCCGAGGGGCGCCTTTGTGGTGCTGACAAGATCGGACTCAAGCTCGGCAAGGTGATCAACAGATGGAAGATGGAAAAGCACTTCGAGGTGATCGTCACCGACACAACTCTTTCCATCACGAGACGTCAGGGATCGATCGATGCTGAGGCAGCTCTCGATGGGATCTACATACTTCGTGTCACAATGACCGCTGACGAGCTCGATGCACCTGGTGTGGTGAGTGCCTACAAAGACCTTGCCCATGTGGAACGGGACTTCCGTCACATCAAGGTCGACGATCTTGACCTTCGTCCAATTCATCACCGTCTGGAGGACCGAGTGCGTTCGCACGTATTCATCTGCATGCTCAGCGCTTACCTCGTCTGGCATCTGCGCAAGGTGCTCGCTCCACTCACCTTCACCGATGAGCACCCTTTGACGCGGACCAACCCCGTGGCACCGGCAGTTCGTTCACCAGGGGCTCGGGCAAAGACCGCGCGCAAACAACAGCCCAACGGCCAGGAGATCTACAGCTTTCGAGCACTCCTCGATCACCTTGGCACCCTGACGCGCAACACCATGGTGACCACAACCAAGACGACAGGTGAGTTCGAGTTGCTCGCCACTCCAACCCCTACCCAGCAAAGGGTCTTCGAACTGCTCGGGGCATCGGTGCCACTCCGGCTCATGTAGCCAGAACAATCCGAACCAACGGATCATTTTGCCTGATCGGGACGCTCTTCCTTGACTAAGCAGGCGTAACTTCGG
>DATLTI010000288.1:0-16594 GCA_035533675.1 Acidimicrobiales bacterium
CAACGCGGTCTGTCCACTCGTAACCAAGGTGCATCACGAACTCAAGGTACGAGCAAATAAGGGTTACACCGTCATCTATGTCGGTCATGCCGGTCACGAAGAGGCGATCGGCACTATGGCTGTTGCTCCGAGCGTTGTCCGCCTTGTTGAAAGCGAGGAGGAGGTCGACGCGTTGGAAGACCTTGGAAGTCCGGTCGCCCTGCTTGCACAGACGACTCTTCCTCATGATGAATGGTCTGGAATCGCCAGTCGCGCCAAGGAGAGGTTTCCGGATCTCTGGATGCCAGGCCGATCGGATCTGTGTTATGCCACTACAAACCGACAGGCTGCGCTTCGCGCCATTGCTGGTCGATGTGATGCAGTGATCGTCATCGGATCAGCCAACTCGTCAAATACTGTGTCGCTAACCCACGTTGCAAGCAGCGCCGGCTGTCCGCGCGTGCTCCGGATCAACGCGGCCAGCGAACTTCCCGATGATCTTGAAGGTGTTGTCGGAGTCACCGCGGGTGCGTCTGCACCGGAATGGCTCGTCGATGAGGTAGTCGAGCACCTGAATCCGAAGAATGGGACTGAACGCGTACAGGCTATAGAAGAAGATGAATACTTTCCTCCCCCCCATCAGCTCCGTGATCTCCTGAGGACCGTGTGGAGCGCTGCCTCGCTCGCGCTCGCCGTTGTCCCTGATGGTCAACCGCCATCGAATGAAGATCGCAACGTTGCTGCCGCGACGATGTTGGCACACTCTGGATGAACCAACGTGAGCGACGCCGAAGACGCCAAGTAAACGAACTTGTCGATGATGTCGCAATTGAAGAATTCACCGTCGCGCATGGCAAGCCGCAGCTGCCTCCTGTAGCAATAGTCATTGCTGCCTACAAGGAGCTGGAAAATATCGGGGCTGTGGTCTCAACAATGCCCGGGACTCTGTGTGGTCTTAAAACCGGAGTGATTGTTGTTATTGACGGTGAAGAGGATGGAAGTGCAGAGATCATCCGCGACCACCAGGATTATGCCGTAATCGCCCCGGTGAACCGCGGACAAGGGGCAGCTCTGCGGCTTGGCTATCGTGTCGCGCGCGAGTACGGCGCGCAGTACATCATCACCGCTGACGCAGATGGTCAGACTGATCCAAACGATCTTGAGGGAGTCCTCAGACCTCTTGTGGATAACGCTGCAGATTTCGTCAATGGGTCTCGTCGGCTCGGACGGACCGAATCGCGGGGAACAATTCGCAATATCGGAGTCGTTCTGTTTGCCGCGATTATCACAATGCTTACCGGCACACAGGTGACCGACACTGCGAATCCCATTCGGGCAATGCGTGCCGATTTCTCCAGTCAGCTGACTCTCGATGAGCCTCAGTTCCAAGCCTCGGAGCTTCTGATTTCAGCAATCATGTCTGGCGCACGATACCAAGAGAGACCTATCACGATGAAGGCGAGATTCAAGGGATCCTCAAAAAAGGGTGGCAATTTCGCCTATGGTGCGAACTATGCGAAGGTCGTGTTTCGCACCTGGATTCGTGAGCGAGCGAGCAGGGCCTAAACGGGAGCTTCAGCCGACGCCCGGAAATCGAGCCACGTTGCGCGTAATCCCTCTTCCAGGGTGAAAGCGGGCGAAAACCCCAGACTTCTCGCTCGAGAGGTATCGACAATCACGGCTGGCATCTCGCCAGGTTTGCCAGCAACGTGAATAGCACCAATCGCGGTCTCTGTTGCGTCGCACGTCAGTTGGTGGAGCACATTCATTGAGACCGACCTCGCAGCTCCGATCGTCAGAACATTAGATTGTGCAAGCGTAAGTCCCAGTAGCAGCGAAGAGACAGCATCCGTGACAAACACGTAATCGCGAACCTGTTCACCGTCCCCATAGATCTCAATGCCACCACCGACGAGAGCAGCCTTCATCATCCTCGCAATGACAGAGTCTTTCAACTGCATTCCGATTCCATAGATGTTGGTGAACCGCAACGCGACTGTCGATATTGCGTAACTCGCAGAATATGCAGATAGCAACATTTCGGCAGAGGCTTTCGTTGCTCCATACGGGGTAAGCGGTGCCAAGGGACTGTCTTCATTTATCGTGTCGCTACCGATATTGCCAACAACCGCGTTTGTCGAGGCAAACACGAATCGATCGATACCGCGAAGTCGACACTGTTCAAGGAGAAAATGAGTCATTAGAACATTTGTGCGAAAGACCCCATCAGGGTCATTCACGCTTTCCAGCACGGAAGTAATCGCCGCAAGGTGAATCACAGCGTCTACTTCGTGGTTGAACGCCGCTGCGACGCGTTCTGGGTCTCGAAGATCGCCGGTCTCTTGAATGATCGGAGCGGAAGCATCGGGAAAAGGCTTGAGGTCAGCAACAACTACGTCATCACCGCGTGCAAGCAAGGCTCGCACCACATGTTGTCCTACGAATCCCGAACCGCCAGTTACCAAAACCCTCACTGAATACCCCGTTTAAGTCGAAAATATGACCGAATAAAATTAGAAGATACACGGGATCGGCCGTTTACCAAATCATCGATACAGAGAGCTATCACGTCTTGATCCGCTCCGCAGCCTCAAGGTGAGCCTCTGCCACGGCTTGAGCCCGTTCCATTCCAGTGCGAATCTCCTCGGTGAGAGACGCCGTGAGTGCCCTGGCAATACGACGCGAACCATCTTCGACCTCTCGATTGACAGCGGTCATTATTGGCTTCCCGACACTCACTACGACTCTTGCTGGGCGGATCCAGATACTTCCTCGTGGCATCGCTCGCTCTACGCCCGCCATTCCGACAGGGATCACCGGCACACCAGCTTTTAAGGCAAGATAGGCGGCGCCCTCGCGGATCTGTGGAACCTCCGAGCCAAATCCCCGTGTTCCCTCGGGAAATACCACGAGTGGCTCGCCTGCGTTCAGGACCTCCAAAGCGCGTTTGAGTGCGTCGCGATCAGCGGCGCCGCGCTGTACGGGAAATGCCCCCAACATCTCAAGCAAGCGACCTGCCAGTTTGATCTTCCAGACCTCACCTTTGACGAGATAGCGAAGCCTTCGTCTTGAGACCCGGGCTGAAACACACCAGTCAATATATGAACGATGAATCGGAGCGACAATAAATGCTCCTGATTTTGGAACATTTTCTTTGCCAATCACGCCTCCGATAAACAAGAGGTGGGATAGACCGACAACGATTACGCGACAGACGGCATAGAACAACAGTTCCGATCGTGAGGCCGCGTGAATTCCAGGAAGAGCCACCTCTCTCTCCCGTGTCACAGCATCGAGACGATCTGGTCAACGACCTCTGTGACGGTGCACCCTGTCGAGTCGATTACTACTGCCCCATTTGCAACTAGCAGCGGAGAGTTGTCTCGTGTCGAATCAATCTCATCGCGTCGTTCAATGGATTCTCTAGTTGTACGAACCTCAGTTGGATCAACTTCATTTACCGACCCGTTTTGACGAGCCCGCCGCATTGCTCGTTCCGATGCTGAAGCAGTGAGGTAAACCTTCAAAGTGGCCTCAGGAAAGACAACAGATCCGATGTCTCGTCCCTCGATGACCCCGCCATCATGTTTTGTGGCCCATTCGCGCTGGCGCTTGACGAGTTCAGCTCTTACCGCGGGTTGCTTTGCTACGAGCGAGACAGCCGAGTCAACCGAATGTGACCGTATGTCGGCGCTGATGTCCTCTCCTTGCAACACGACAGACTCATTTATTTCGAGCCTCATCGTTTGCGCGAGACGTCCGAGAATCTCACCGTCATGGAGGTCAACGCCCTCGCGGATCGCAAGAAGTGCAACGGCGCGATACATGGCGCCCGTATCAAGGCGATCGAGGCCTAGACGCGAGGCGAGTGCCTTTGAGACGGTTGACTTACCCGATCCTCCCGGGCCATCGATTGCGATCAGCCGCACTGAAGAGCCTCAAGGTCGTCGACAAAACTTGGCCAGCTTGTTGCAACCGATTCGAAACCTGTTACTTCGAGAGGGTCATGCCCACACATAGCTGCAATAGCGAGTGACATAGCGATTCGGTGATCACCGTGAGATTGGACGGTGCCTCGAGGTTGTAGCGAGGATCCCGTTATGACAAGACCATCATCGGTCGGTTCTACGGTTGCACCGATTGCCCGCAACTCGCTAGTGACGGTAGCTATTCGATCACTCTCTTTGACTCGGAGCTCTTTTGCGTCACGGATTACAGTTGTTCCTTCCGCACAAGCGGCAGCGACACTCAAGATAGGGATCTCGTCGATCAGGCTCGGAATCTCAACACCACCGATTTCTGTACCAACAAGATCTGCATAGCGAACGTGAATATCTACAACGTTCGCGCCTCGGTCAATCGTTGAGATATCGGCGCCCATTCGTCGTAATACATCTAGAAATCCTGCGCGGCCTGGACCCACGTAGACATTTTCAATGGTGAGGTCACTTCCTGGGACAATGCTGGCCGCAACGATGAAGAACGCCGCCTGAGAGGGATCGCAGGGTATCTCCAGCTCAAAGGCAGCGAGCCGGGACGCGGAGAGTGAAACGGAGTAATTCGTACCGTCCGACGAGCAGGTGATCTTTGCTCCAGCCAGCTGCAACATCTCCTCAGTATGACGGCGCGTTGCAATCGGCTCGTGCACAACTGTCTCGCCCGATGCCGCTAGGCCAGCCAGCAAGATCGCGCTCTTCACCTGTGCGCTTGCAACGGGCGGGGTGTAATCGATTCCATGCAGTTGACCCCCTCTCACGACAAGAGGTGCAAAACGCCCGTTGTCTCGCCCATCAATGAACGCGCCCATCTTTCGCAGGGGAATCGCCACGCGATCCATCGGGCGACGATGGATCGACTCGTCTCCAATCAAAACACTGAGAAAAGGCATCGAGGCGAGAACTCCAGCAAGTAGACGCGTACCGGTTCCGGAGTTCCCCATATCAAGTGGCCGTTCAGGCTCTTTGAAGCGGCTTCGACCACCATGAATGAGAGTGCCATCAAAACCGATGCCCATCATCGCAAGGGCAGAGCGAGTGGCGACAATGTCTTGACCGTCTCCAAGGCCGATTACCCTGGACGTACCTTCAGCAAGGCCTCCGAGCAACAGAGCCCGGTGCGAAATGGATTTATCACCGGGAACATGGGCTCGTCCTGTCAAGGGTCCCCGCCCGGCAAACGTAGCCATGGATCCACGTTGTGTCATATGAGCCCCACAATGGACGGATGATACCCACAGCCAGTGAGGACCTCTCTGGCTCGTTCCGCATCCCCGACGTTAATCACCAGCACAATCACACCTTGGTCCCCCTCGGCTGAGTGCGCGATCTCAAGATCCCAGATGTTGATACCGATGCCTCCAAGCACGGTCGTGACCTCCGCCAGCACACCCGGGCGATCGGGAACAGGGATACGACACTCGGTAATTGCCTCAGGAGAGGGAACGCGTGGGGGAAGGTTGCGCCTTGCCTGTTTTGCATAGTCCAGGAGCTCGACTAGCGCCTCTCTGTCTCCTGATGCGACAATACGCCGAGCTTCGTCAAGTCTGATTCGCAGCGCGTCTAGTGCTTCGAGAACCGCCGTAGCGTTATCGCGAAAGATATCCGGCCAGATCGCGGGATCACCGGCCGCGATGCGTGTCATGTCGCGAAATCCTCCAGCTGCCAACCTCAACAGAGAGTGATGTTCTGTCGATGCGTCTGCAGCAACGGCCATGAGGTTCGCCGCAGTGAGATGTGGAAGATGCGAGACCACCGCCACAAGCGCGTCATGTCGCTCAGGAGCTAATAAAAGCGGGTCCGCACCAAGGGACGAGACGATCTCACGCACCTGTTGAAGTGCATCGGAGTCGGTGTATTCGTTTGGTGTCAAGACCCAGGTTGCGCCGCGAAAAAGGTCCCGATCTGCTCCATCCGGGCCCTCTTGTTCGGATCCTGCCATGGGATGTCCACCGACAAAACGAGGAGAGCTCAGCTCGCTTACGATTCGCGCTTTCACACCAGCAACATCAGTAACGATCACTGATCGACGAGCTGGATCTTCCAGTACTCGAGAGGCGATTGCGATCACTTCGGCGGGAGGAGTGGCGATGAACACGACCGAAGCATCAGCGTTTTCGCCGATGTGATCTATTACGCCAAGCTCAAAAGCCCGCTCGCTCCGATCATGATCCAGATCGCTTCCGCTCACATGCCAACCGAGCTCACGCAGGCGAAGTCCAATCGACGATCCAATGAGACCAAGTCCGATGATCTCGCTATGCCGTTCACTCGAAGATTGCCCGGGAGGCATCGGCGTCTTCTTACTCAGCGAGGTCAGTGCGAAGCACGACCGCGCCCTTGGTGTACACGTGGCGTATTTCCGCTCGGGACTTACCTGAGTAACACTGCACCATCACCCGGATACACCGTGAGAGAGCCCCTTTGACATCGAGTTCGACTGAGCCGAAAAGAGGAACGTCGGCGAGGCCGAGTGCATGGGCTCCCGATGCCGGAAAGGTAGCGGTGAGGTCTGGAGTCGCTGAAAAAAAGATACAGACAAGGTCGTCTCGATGTATACCATTACGGACGAAGATCTCTTCAAGCAGCTCCTTTGTCGCGCCAAGGATGAGTGAAGATTCATCGTCTTCGACCGTGGTTGCGCCTCGAATTGCCCTCAGTGTGTTTTGCATCGGTCTCGAAGCCTATCGGTCAAGCAAACGTGGGATCGTTCTAACGGCAACTTCAGAGAGCTTGCGGACCTCATCCTGGGTCAGATGCCGATAACTCCCGGGCGCGAGCTGGGTGTCACTAATTGATCCAATCCTCGTCCTTACGAGACGAATGACTGGGAGCGATACCGCGTCACACATGCGACGGACCTGACGGTTCTTCCCCTCGTGGATAACAATCTTGAGAATGTTATTGCCGGCATTGGCAACCCTTGCTGGCTGCGTCGTTACACCTGGCTCGATCTCGACCCCCTCACGGAGAGCCCGAATAGCACCGGGCGTCACCTCTCCGCGCACCTGGGCGAGGTATTCCTTCTCGACTCCGTGGCTCGGATGAGTGAGGAGTTGGGATAGCTCGCCGTCATTGGTCAACACGATCAAACCCTCGGTTGCATAGTCGAGACGCCCAACGGAAAACACCCGGGGTTCTGGTGGCACGAGATCAAGGATCGTGGGCCTTCCCTCAGGATCAGAGGCAGTAACGACCACACCGGCTGGCTTATTTACCAAGTAATGCACGAGGCCAGGCAAGACACCGACCGGAACTGAATCCACGCGAATTCGGTCAGATTCGACGTCGACGCGTTGGCCAGGCCGCGCGACCTCCCCATTTACGGTGACGCGTCCCTCTTCAATAAGTTCATCACAGACTCTTCGAGATCCGATACCTGCCCGGGCGAGCACCTTTTGCAGACGCTCCCCGCTCGTCTCGCCGGTCACTCTTCAGGACCGGGCCGTAGCACCTGTTCAAGGAGTTCCACCGTTGACACAGCAGGCACAAAGTCCTCGAGCGGCGGGAGGTCATCGAGACTGTTGAGACCAAGACGCTCAAGAAAAAACCGGCTCGTCCCGAACAGAATTGCCTGACCAGGACCGTCATCTCGGCCCACTGTCTCTACGTATCCGCGCTGGGAAAGGAGGCGAATGACTCCATCGGCGTTGACTCCGCGAATCTGCGCGATCTGTCCTCGGGAGATCGGCTGCTTGTAAGCGACGATCGCGAGTGTCTCAAGCGCCGCTGGAGAGAGCTTCGAAGGCATGTCGTCAAGGATGAAGCGTTCAACGTATCCGCGGTATGCAGGGTGGCTCTGGAATCGATAACCACCACCAACGCGCGCCAACTCAAAGCCGCGCTCGTCCTCTTCGTAACATTCAGACATTACCCGGCACAGTTCATCAATTCGTTCTACGGGGAGTTCGAGAAGTTCTGAGAGCAGTTGACTTGGTACGGGCTCTGTCGCGGTGATGATCACAGCCTCAATTGCTGCTGCCTCTGGTCGCCAGTCAATCGGAAAGGAGCTCATTACGCGATAGTCGATGCAGAGTCGTCGTAGTTGTCCGCATTCTGGACCTCGTAGTTCCCATCCTTGGCTGTCCAAATGATCAAAAGATCGCCAAAATTAGCTGCCTGTTCCAAGTCAATCATCCCGTTTTTATAGAGCTCCAATAGCGCAAGAAATGTCGCTACTAGTCGAGCCTTTGAGCTATCCCCAAAGAGCAACTGCGCAAGCGTGATCCGTGGCCGATCTGGAAGGATACCGACGAGGAGGTCGAGCGTCTCGGTCACGGTGATTTCATCCTCATGGACATGTACAGTCGACACCGACCGAGCTGGCTGGTTTGCAAATGCCAGGAGAGCTGCACGATGCAGATCGGAGGGAGCAACGCCCTCAAGGAGGTCCGGGGCAACCCCATCAAATCGTTCGTCGGGACCGGTCCGACGTGCGGAGGCTCGCGACGCAAGTGACTCGAGTCCAGCGAGCTCTTTTGCCGCTCCGCTGAATGTCTTGCATTCGACAAGCCTCGCGAGCAGGTAGTCGCGCGCCTCAAAAAGCGACAGATCCTCATCGAGATCGACATCTTCGTTTCCCGGAAGAAGGCGTCGACACTTGAGTTCGACAAGGGTTGCGGCAATCAGAAGGAACTCGGTTGCGAGTTCAAGATTGGTCTGCTCAAAGCGCCGAAGTTCCTGAAGAAACGCCTCGACAATCTCAGAGAGGCTGATCGCGTAGACGTCAACCTCCTCGGCGGAGATGAGCTGTAACAGTAGGTTGAAGGGACCGTCGTAGACGTCGAGATGGACCTCGTAGGCCATATCACGACGATATCGGCCGTCGGAGGGGTCCGTGAGTGAAAGCGCCAAATTCATGCCGAGCGGCTGCGCCACTGATTTCGGGTTGTCTGACGACTTGCCTTGAAGATCTTAAAGCTTGTCACAATGCCGTGGCTGGGATAGCTCGTTTGATCTCCGGAGAAACTTGTAACATCGTCAGATGGCTCGTGTCGTCTCAGCAATACAACCGTCAGGAACTATTCATCTCGGAAACTATCTCGGAGCGATCCAGCCATGGGTGATTGCCCAAAAAGACAATGACGCGTTCTATTCGATCGCCGATCTGCATGCATTAACGCTCGATATCGACCCTGTCGAGCTTCGGGCAAATACTCTCGATACTGCGATCGTTCTCTTTGCTGCGGGACTTGATCCGGACCTATGCACGTTGTTCGTGCAAAGTCATCTCCACGAACACAATGAGCTTGCATGGTTGCTTGAATGTGTCGCATCGTACGGTGAGTTGCGCCGGATGACCCAGTTCAAAGACAAGAGCGCCAATCAAGAATCAGTGCGAATTGGGCTCATGACCTATCCCGTACTCATGGCCGCTGATATTTTGCTGTACCAGACCGAGCAAGTTCCAGTTGGCGACGATCAAAGACAACACCTCGAGCTCGCGAGAGATCTCGCAATCCGCTTCAACGGACGATATCGGACGGTATTTCGAGTCCCGGAGGCCGTAATTCCAAAGGTGGGTGCGCGTGTCATGGATCTCCAGAGTCCTGAGCGCAAAATGTCAAAGTCAGTGAGTTCACCACAGGGCACGATCAATATCACTGATACTGCAGATGAGATTGACAAGAAGGTCCGGCGAGCCGTGACCGATACCGAATCCACTGTTGTTTATGACCCAAAGGCGCGCCCAGGCATTTCGAACCTTCTCGTCTTGCTCTCGGGGACTACTGGCAGGTCACCGAGCGATCTTGCAGAGGAGTTTTCTTCATACGGCTCATTAAAGGCCGCAGTCACGGCATCTCTGGTCGATACCCTCACTCCGTTGCAAGAGCGCATCCAAGAGCTCCGCGAGGACACCGGTTACGTCATGCGTTTGCTTAATGAAGGCGCGGACAAAGCCCGCACGATTGCATCTGAAACCCTCTCTAACGCAAAGGATGCCGTCGGTCTGCTGGCTCGGGGCTAGGGAACAAAGGTGGGGCAACACCTGCCATATCTCGTTAGCGAACCGCCAATTTATCTGCGCGCTCAAGGTTGTCCTGTACAAGCGCGAGTAACCGGTAAATAAAGTGTATGAATTTCGTAAATGGTGCCAACATCAGACACGTCCAAACCACCGCAAGGTGAATGGCGAGGACAAATCCGTAGATTGAGCTTGAGCGAGAAACCAACGTTGCGACACCAGTCACTCCAAGTGTCAACAGCGCGATCAGGAAAGACCGATCCATTGCGGTCATTGGTCCGTCGGTGGCGATCACCTCCTGAGTCGATTTGAGACGGAGAAGCCCGAGGGATCCAAGAACCAAACCTCCGCCCCCGAGTGCGCCGGAGATGACCGGTAGCGATAAAAGGGCAAAGGGAGGTTGTATCGAGAAGAGGTCCTGTTCAATGGCGGCAGCGATCGTCGCAACAAAGCAGAGCAGAAAGCCGTACGAAACGAGATAGTGCAATATCCGTCTCTCCGATGACGCGTGATTTTCCTTCATGTAACAGCCCTCGGCCCCTCCTCGCATGTTGCGCAGGGTTGCGCCGTCACGCAGAGCGCGAGCCCAAGGACCGGGACGAAAGAGATCTGCCAGTGGTCCTCGCGTTTCTCGCCAGTAGGTAATCACTCCGGCTGTGACAAACACCAAGGAAAATCCAGAGATCACCAAAGAAACAGTGATGATTGTCTCGTAGCTGATGAATGCGTATGGTGAACCGACAGGGTCGAGGGTGTGGAACAAGGAAGAGAGACCGTGGCCGACATAGATCAGCATCACCACGATGGCGATACCGAACACTGTGCTGAAAAAGGCAAGAGGAAACGAGGCAAGAACGCGCACTGACTCGCGTTTGCGTACGAACCATGGAGCTTGCGAACGATAGGTTGTCCGACGAACCTCTGCCAGAATTGCTGGTGGGTTAACACCGAATTCGTGTGGAGGCGCGTACATGCACGCGTAGAGACAGGCGCGGCAGTCATGACAGAGATTGGCGAGGTGAACAATGTCGCTTCTGTCGAGCACAATTCTTCGCTCAAGTGCAGGATAGACCGCGCAGTATCCCTCGCAATAGCGGCACGAATTGCAGATATTGAGTTGACGTTCAGCCTCTACAAACAGAGCGTTTTCTGTCTGGTCGTTGCGGTATCGATAGACCGGGTCAGCCACTGACATAGCGAGCTGCCTCCCTTCCGGCAATTCGTCCCCACACGCTTCCGATCGTCAGCCCGAACCCGGCGAGATAACCAGAACTAAGAATATTTCCACTCATGATCTCACCCGCTGCAAAGACGTTCGCAAAGCATGAGCCGTCCTCGCGTTGGACCTTTGCATTTGAATCGATTTTGACTCCCATGTATGTAAATGTGATCCCGGGTCGCATGGCAATCGCGTAGTACGGAGGTTGGTCGATTGGCTGAGCCCAGTTGGACTTTTCCGGAGTGAGACCCGAGGTATGCGCACCATCGAGGCGCGTTGGATCAAACGCAACACCAGGAACGATCGCTGTGTTGTACTCGGAGATCGTCCTTTCGAGCCGATCAGGATCAAGACCGATTGAGTCGGCGATTCCCGCGAGTGTCATAGAACTGGACGGCCCGTACATCGGCGGGAGAAACTCGCGGACAACCTTTGAATCCCATATCGCATACGCAATCTGATTGTCTTGAAGCGCGATGTTTGTCCCCCAGACGGCATAACGCTTCGGCCATAGATCCTCACCTTCGTCATAAAAGCGCTCGCCGTGGCAGTTCAGCACAACAGAGAATGGGATCGCATCGATACGTGTGGCAATTCCCCCGTCAAAACGCGGAGAACGCGCGTCGATCGCGACTGCGTGAAATCCACGCTCTTGTCCGGCAGGTTCGGCTCCGAGGTCATAGAGCAAGGAGAGAACAGTGCCGTCGTTATATACGGGACCACGGATGAGATAGTTATACGCGCTATCTCCCCAATAACGGGCAAGCCACTCAAAATTTGCCTCGAACCCGCCGGATGCACACACAACCGCGCGAGCGTCTATCTGGCAGCGCTTTCCATCGATGTCAACAAGAAGATGGGTGACGCTATCTCCTTGTTCGATAAATCCCTCGACCGAAGAGCCATAGCTCACGTTGATCGACATGGCCGAGAGAGTCCGGTAGTAGGAATTCAGGAGTGCCTTGCCACCACCGAGGAAGAAGCGATTTGTTCTTCCAAGGTGGAGTGTTCCAGATAGAGGCGGCTGCCAAAGGACACCATGTTCGCTCATCCAGCCCGGAACGCTTTCGGATTCACGCACCGTCAACTCTGCGAGTTTCTCGTTGGACGGGCCACTCCCGATATTGCACAGATCGTCCCAGAGCTCCTCATAGAGATAGCTTCCCGTGTTGTAGGCGTCTATCTGTTGATGAACACAGCGCACGTTTCTTGTATGCCGGGTATTACCACCACGTACCTCGTAGGGAGCGCGCTCAAGAACGAGCACGCGTTTGACGTAGTGGCGAGCCGACATCGCAGCGACGAGTGCAGCATTGCCGCCGCCAATTACAACGACATCAAACTCCCCGGAGAGATCGGTATTTCCACTGAGCTTTGTGATCGTCTCTGACTCCCCCGGCAACACAACCATCTCGCCTGTGTCGATGGTTCGATTCGATCGTAGCGGTGGAAACGGCCGCGTCAGAGAACGATGCCGAATTGTGTAATACCGACGACTGATTCCCATATGGAAACAGCGTGGGCAAAGAGTGAATTCAACGCATTTGGTGCAAGAAAAACTACGGCAAGTACAAGGATTAATGAAAACGATCGAAAGCGGTAATAGGTCGGTAAGGCGGAGGCGGGAAGGAATCGTTCAAGTAGGACGGATCCATCAAGTGGAGGAATCGGCAACAGATTGAATGTTGCAATCACAATATTCGTGAACCCGGCAAGCATGAGGATCTGATCTATCAGTGGCCAGTTTTGAAATGGACTTTCCATGAGTAGTGCTGCGTTGCCTGTTAGATGTAGGGCGAATCCCACGGCAAGCGCGATAAGTATGTTTATCGCTGGCCCGGCGAGGCTCACAAATATCTGCTGGTTTCTTGGATGGCGCAGCCGGTTGATGTTTACTGGAACGGGTTTTGCCCATCCGAAGGCTATTCCCGTTGTAAGTATCAGGAGGATCGGCACAACCACCGTGCCAATCGGATCGATATGTCTCAGTGGGTTGAGTGAAAGCCGCTTTGCATCACGAGCCGTGGTGTCCCCGAACCAGAGGGCAACAACTCCATGCGAAACCTCATGAACAATGATCGTCGGGATAAGAATGAGAAAAAACAGAGCCGACTGATTTGAGAGCACATGGTGGCGGACTGCTTCGGTAATGAGCGCGACGAGAACAACGCCGCCGCCGAGTATCCACGGTCCGTAATGATGTAAATAGGCGCGCTGGCGCGGAGTGAGATTCATCGAGGCGATTAGTTACGGGCGGACTTTGCATCTGCAAAACAGGTGGTCACGGTTGGCATCGCCTCGAGACGATCGGGTGATATCTCCTTGCCACACACACTGCACAGCCCGTATTTACCCTCTTCAATACGCGAACGCGCAGAGAGAACGTCGGCCAGTGACTGGCGAAGCTTGGTTGCAAGTGCCTCTGACTCGCCTCGTTCTGCCGTCACCTGACTGCTATCTGCAAAATTCGAGTCGTAGATCAGGCCTGTGTCTGTCGCCGTTGCATAGCCCAACTCCGCAAGCTCAGCCTGGAGGCGGTTCTGCTCCTCGCGTAACAGTGATTCATACTTTGACAGTGATAGTTCGGCGCTCATGGGATCAGCCTAGTGAGGGGTGGGCTCACAGGGGGCAATCGGGTCTTTCACCTTGGTTTATCTTGTCGAGCCAGACCCCGAACCTCCCCGCGCTCGCGGATGAGCCTCCACATAGGCGCGCACGAGATGCTCTGGCGAGACCTTGGTGTAGACCTGCGTTGTCGTAATTGAAGCATGACCCAGAAGCTCCTGAACTACGCGGATATCGGCGCCACGTCCAAGAAGATGAGTGGCAAAACTATGTCTCAGCACGTGTGGTGACACGCGATCGGCGAGACCAGCGCGCTCGGCGACGGCACGGATGGCCACCCATGCTCCCTGTCGGTTCATCCTCCGCCCTCGAGACGAAAGAAAAACAGCATTTGCATCTTCACGATTGGCCCAGCGAACTGGCACAAATGAGGCCCTCCCTCTCGCGCCGTACCAGGAGTTCAATGCGTCGAGCGCGTAGCGTCCTATTGGAACAATCCGCTCTTTGGAACCCTTGCCAAATACTCTCAAGAGTGCGCTGTCGAAATCGACATCACCAAGTGAAAGGTTGACAAGCTCAGAGATACGGATTCCGGTTGCATAAAGGACCTCCAGCATCGCGCGGTCACGTAACGACCTGGCATCTTCTCCCGAGCTGGCAGCGAGTAGCTCTTCCACCTCTGCCTCGCTCAGCGCCTTTGGTATCGCACTCGGAATTCGCGGTGGCGCTACCTCGGTCGATGGGTCGCTAGTTGCACCACGCTCATCGACGCAAAACTGATGGAGTCCGCGGATAGCAGCCAGAGCTCTGGCTCGAGATGAAGCACGCAGACCCGATGCACCAAGAAATTGGAGATAATCGTCGATCACTGATGCTGTCACCGAGAAGAGATCGGTTCCTCTCGCGCGGATAAATTCCTCGTAACTCGCTAGATCGAGGCGGTACGACATCACCGAATTCCTGGCCCGCCCTCGTTCGACAACAAGATACGAAAGAAACTCCTCGGCGTCTTTGCTGAGTGTTTTCACCTTGAGCGCGCAACCAACGCCTAACGTGCCGTCCGATCGTCGAGTACGCGCTCTGCGTAGGTCACCGCAATGATCGTTTTGGCGTCGACGATCTCGCCATTTCTTACCATTCTCCAGAAGTCGAACATCGGCACGGCAACAACCGACATGAATTCCTCTTCAATGCCATGCGCATCGCGCTCGATCGGTACGAGCCCCTCGGCGAGGAAGCAGGTGGTCAGCTCGTCGGTGAATCCGGGCGAGTTCAAAAAAGACCCCAGCTTTGAAAGCCGCGTCGCCTTTCGACCAATCTCTTCTGCAAGCTCACGCTCTGCAGCCAGTTCTATCGGCTCATCGGGAATATCAAGCTTGCCTGCGGGAATCTCAAGAATGGAACGATCGAGGGCCCCGCGGTATTGGCGCACCATGAGAATTGAGATCGGGTCTCCCTCAAGTGCAACAACACATACAGCGCCCGGATGACGAACAATCTCGCGCTCAAAGGTGTAGCCGTTTGGATCGAGAAATGTCCCTGTCGTCAGCTGGAAAAAGAATCCAGCGTGACGGACCCGCTCGCCAAGAAAACGGAAGCTGGCATTGTTAGGAGGTGACATGGGTGTCGATCTCAAAGAGATGCGGATTACGCGCTCGGGCGCGTTCAAGCCCGGCTGCAACAAGCTCTCTAAAGAGAGGATGCGGTCGCTCGGGCCGACTCTTGAACTCTGGATGAGCCTGGGTGCCGACCCAGAAGCGATGTCCTGGAAGTTCAATGAACTCCACGAGTCGGCCATCGGGAGAGGTTCCGCTAAGACCAAGCCCCGCGTCCTCGAGACGTTGCCGAAAACGGTTGTTGACTTCATAGCGATGCCGATGGCGTTCTGTAACAGTTGTCTCGCCATAGATCTCTGCAACCTGCGATCCAGCCTTGAGCAACGCGACATATGCGCCAAGGCGCATGGTTCCACCCATGTCGATGAGATCAACCTGTTCATCCATCAGCGCAATGACGGGATACTCAAGAGAATCAGCAAATTCGGCAGAGTGCGCTCCGTGCATGTTCGCAACATGTCGTGCGAAATCGATCACCATTACCTGAAGGCCAAGACAAATTCCAAGACAGGGAATGTTGTTCTCGCGCGCATAGGTCGCTGCGGCAATCTTGCCTTCGACCCCGCGTTCACCAAAGCCACCGGGAATGACGATTGCGTCAAGATTGTCAAGATCTGCAGATACATCCACATCGATAAATGACTCTGCCTGGATCCATTCAAGCTCGACTCTGGCCCCATGGGCAAAGCCAGCATGGCGCAAAGACTCGACAACCGAGAGATAGGCATCTGGCATATTGATGTACTTGCCGATAATGCCAACTCGGACACGTTCGTTTGCCTCATTGACCCGTCGAACGAAGTCTTCCCAGGAGCGAAGGTCAAGGCTGCGTTCTGGGCCCTCAAGGTTCAGTATCTGACAGACGGTGGAATCGAGACCCTCCTCGTGGAGCAAAAGCGGAATCTCGTAGATGCTTGAAGCGTCGACTGCGGAGACGACCGCCTCGATCGGAACGTCACAGAGAAGAGATATCTTCTGTTTCAAAGAATCACTGATCGGATGATCGCTGCGACAGACGATGACATCAGGCTGGATACCTCGTCCACGCAGCTCAGTCACGCTGTGCTGGGTCGGTTTGGTCTTCTGTTCGCCCGACGGAGCGAGATAGGGAACGAGGGTG
Source organism: Acidimicrobiales bacterium (assembly GCA_035533675.1). Taxonomy (GTDB): domain Bacteria; phylum Actinomycetota; class Acidimicrobiia; order Acidimicrobiales; family Bog-793; genus CAIVND01. The sequence continues at coordinate 16,460 of DATLTI010000288.1, forward strand.
AGATGGATGTAACACACATTTTCCCTCCCAACCTCACGACGGAACTGACGGATTGCCTCAATGAATGGAACGATCTCAATGTCTCCGACTGTTCCACCAACCTCGACGATGAGTACGTCAACATCATCATCGGCG
>DATLTI010000289.1:0-6577 GCA_035533675.1 Acidimicrobiales bacterium
TTCAAAGCGGCCACAAATGCGGCGATCTGAGTCGGCTTGGACTCTCCGGAAAGGATCGCATCGAATGTCGACGCCGCAAGAGGCAAACCGAGATCCTCGCGGCGAAACAGCTGCGAGAGCACTGCGGGCCATCCGGTAAAGGTCGACGGCCCTGACGGGTCAGTCATCTCCGCAGGCTCAGTTCACCGGTTGGGAGTCAAAGCTGGCTAGGCAGACTTGCGACGCTGGCGGCTGACTCGACGTCGCTCGCGCTCGTTGAGGCCTCCCCAGACGCCCTCGCGCTCACGATTGGCAAGCGCGCACTCCAGGCAGGTCTCGCGTACCGGGCAGACGTTGCAGATGGCCTTGGCCTCCTCCGCCTCTTCCTCGGTCGTGGGGTAAAAGACCTCTGCGTCGATACCCTGACATGCTGCTCGCTGGCGCCAACTGGCGTTCATCAGACTTCTCTTTCCTCTTCGCTCACGATCCGTCAAGATCGTTCTTCGTGTAGTTCCAGCCCGAATTGTCTGGCTTTATGGACCCAGCTCATTCCGGTACCACGTCTTCGGACCCGAGTGAATGAGGGGAGCAGCAATTGTGCTATATATAGCGCCTCCTGTAAAGTCCAAAGGCAAAATTTCTCTGCCGTCTCAGGTCCAGTCGGCGATGAGCGAGTCCTTCGTCTCTTTCGAGAGCGGGCATTCATGCTGGTAAGAGTGGTGATCGGTGGCGAGAGTGACCTGCTCGGCGATAAAGCGCTGCTGCTCAGAAAGTTTCATCCGAAAGCGCACATAATGCACTGAGGCGGTGATCTCTTGACGGGTCAACTGGGTGGCATGGCTCTCGTCGACCTCACAGCGCACCTCGACTCTGTTGGCCACCTCTCCGATCCTGAGAACAAATGAGCGTTCGATACCGACGAGCCTGGGAAGCCACTCGTGTAGCTGTTCTTGAGCGGTCAGCTCGAGAAAAACCGTCAAAGATAGCTCGCCAACCTCTGGAATCAACGGGTTGTAGGCGCGTAATTCCTCTTCAAGGGCCGCGTCGCTCATCATCTTCTCAGCGCGCGCCATCTCCTGGATCTGGAAACGCATCGTTGTTCTATTCTCAAAGACGACGGTGATGACCGGTCCAACCGCGAGACGACGCAGCTTTTTGAGCGCGATGACCTCTCTCCGAAAGTCCTCACGCTCGCGCTCATAGGCGCGTAGATCGCTGATGTCACCCAGACTGAGTCTGTTCACCGGCTCACTCCTTTGCAATTCCATAGGCGCGTGCAACGAGGCTCAGTGGATTCTCGGGCTTTAACCCCGTCTCTTGCAAGATTGCCGTATTGGCAAGATGACAGTCCCCACACACCACATCAGCATCTGCCCCATTGATCGCGCGCACAAGCGGACGCGCGACCTTCCTTGCAAGCTCGTAATTCTCTGTGCGATACCCCCATGTACCGTCGATACCCGAACAACGATCGATCACGGTAACGGTGGCTCCGGTGAGTGCCATCAGGTCTCGACCCTTGAAACCGATGTTCTGTGCCTGAAGATGACACGCGAGATGATACGCAACGCTTTCGACCCGCTCTCCAGGAAACTCGAGGTCGAGTTTCCTGGTGCCAGAGCGATGACCCTCGATGAGATATTCAGCGGCGTCAAAGGTATGTGATGCGACAAGATCGGCATCGGCTCCTGGCGCGTAGATCGGATAGTCCTTCTTGATGATATAGGCACATGTCGGCTGCGCAACGATGATCTCCTTGCCCTCTTTCACCTCTTTGACGAGAGCGGCGATGTTCTTTCTGGCCGAGTCCTCGAAGTGCTTGATGTCTCCGCTGTGAAGCCACGGAGCCCCGCAGCACTTTGTCCCTTGAGGAAGAGAACACTCAATATTGTTGTGTTCAAACACACCCACCACATCCTTGCCAATCTGTGGCTCCATGTATTCAACAAAACAGGTTGGAAAGATGCTCGCCTTTGCGACCGGCGCTTCAATCTGTTTACCAGCACGCCGTTTGAACCAGGTGCTGAATCGCACGCGCGCATACGGAGGAAGCATACGTTCGGCGTGAATTCCCACCGTAGCCTGCATCGCTTTCCTCGCGAGCGATCCCGTTTTCGCGGTAACCGCATTGACAATCGGAGAGGCCGTCGTAGAAAGCATTCCGATCAGGTCCGTCCTGCCGAGAAACTGGTCCGTTGCCTGAGCGATGAGCGACTGTGGCTTTTGGTGTTTGACCGCGTGAGCTCGCATCATGAGACGGGGGAAATCGAGATTCCACTCGTGCGGAGGAACGTATGGGCACTTTACGTAACACAGCTTGCACTGATAACACTCATCGATGACCTTGTCCTGATCGTCGTTGGTGAGATCAGATACCACTTCGTCATGTTCAGCGATCAGATCGAACAATGTCGGGAACGAGGGACACAGGTTGAAACACAGCCGACAGCCGTGACAGGCGTCAAAGACACGATCGAGCTCCTCGCGAAGATCTGGCTCATCGAGGTACTTCGGGTGCTTGGGGTCATACGTCGTCGTCATGATCAGCCCATCCTTTGCTCGCACACTGGAGGCTCTCTTGAATTTTTAGAGACATGCGGGCGGAGCTTCCGCTCCGCCCGCACAAGTGTTCATGCATTCAACAAAGACAATGCCGTTGACTAGGCACTCAGCGAGGCTACGCCCTGCTGAAAGCGTCCTGCGTGACTCTTCTCTGCGCGTGCAAGTGTCTCCATCCACTCAGAGATCTCCTCGAAGCCCTCACCGCGTGCGACCTTTGCGAAACCCGGGTACATCTCGGTGTACTCATACGTCTCTCCGGCAACCGCAGACCTCAAATTATCGACCGTAGAGCCAACGGGCTCGCCGGTCACCGGGTCTCCAATCTCGCGAAGGAAATCGAAGTGGCCAAATGCGTGGCCGGTCTCTCCCTCGGCAACCGAGCGGAACAGTGCGGCAACGTCTGGGTAGCCCTCGACATCAGCCTTCTGTGCGAACCAGAGGTAACGGCGGTTTGCCTGGCTCTCGCCAGCGAACGCCTCCTTGAGATTCTCTTCTGTCTTCGAGCCTTTTAGTGCTGGCATTTCGCGTCCTTCCTATCCGCTTGAGGAGAATGTTGATCTTCCACTTTTACTTTAGAGTCATTCTAAACTAGCCGGACAAAATTTCACTGATTTCCTGTGGTGTTTTGCAACCCGACCTGAGAGGTGGATTCTGTTTTTTGCGCAGCCTCACCGTCAAATATCACCATTTCGAAATCCTCAGCGATAGACCTTTCGCCGATGGAGTGCACTCGGCCCACTGAGCCGATCGAGGAACAACAGTCCATCAAGATGGTCAATTTCATGCTGGATCGCGCGGGCCTCGAACCCGGAACTTTCAATCATGATTTTTGATCCCGAAAGATCCAGACCCTCCACCACAATCTCGAGAGAGCGTCCGACGTCTCCCGTCAGATCGGGAACACTCATACACCCCTCTCGCTCGACTGCGATCGTGCCGAGCGAGACCACAACGGGGTTAAAGAGCACGAATTCACCATGGCTGACCGTGGATCGCCTGTGCGACGAACAATCGATCACAAATGCACGCAGGTACACCCCTATCTGGGGAGCAGCTATGCCCACGCATGCCGGAGAGGCACGCATGGTATCGACCATGTCGCTCGCAAGGGCGAGTGCAGCGTCGTCAATCTGATCAATCTCAGCGCAACGACTGCCAAGTTTGAGATGAGCAATCGTGACGATCGGACGGACAGCCATGAAGAAGACGCGAGTGCGAACTAGAAGAGCTCGTTGCCACCTGCGTGAACCACGCAGGAGACGCCGAGCTGGCGGGCGACGATATCGAGTTCTCGAGACAGAATCTCCTCGGTACAGGCGGGAGAGGTCTCAATGCTCAACAACAACACATAACTCGCTCCGTCATGCTCTTCCATGCGATGAGTCGCGAGGTCGATGATATTTCCACCAAGTTCAGCGACGCGCGTCGCAATCAACGAAACAATGCCGGGGCGATCGGCGCCATGAACAGAGACCGCAATGGTGTCACCTGGCTCCTTGGTCGTCGGATGCTCGGGCAAAAGACGAAGGACGATCAATAGGTCAAGTTTCTCTTGTACCTCACGAAATGACTCTTCGAGCTGTTCGAGCGATAACAGGAGTGGCGCTTCGACGATCAACATGATGGCGAACTGCCCGTGAAGGATCGCCATCCGCGAATCTTCGAGATTGCACCCCGCCTTGGCAAGAACGCCGGTGACTCCTGCGACGATCCCGGGACGATCGGTGCCAATAGCGTGAAGTGAAAATCGTGGCATGCAGTCAGGCTACTTTGAGACGGTCCTGATTATTCATCATCGTCATCGCCACTGGTGCCAAGGGCGGCAAGCCTCGGCAGGAGTTCATCCACTTTTTCCTTTGCGCCTTGGATACGTCGGTCAAGTTCCTCGACAATCTCCACTGCACGTTGAAAGCGCGCGTCGAGAACATCCAGATCGACCTGTCCCTGGTCGAGCTCCTCGATGATCTGATCGAGCTCGCTGGCCGCCTCACTGTATCCAAGTTCGGAAACCTTCTTGTTCGACCTCTCCGTCACGATCTCTCCTCATCTTCGTTGGAACCAGATCCTTTTGTGTCTGATGTGCCTCTCGAACCCGCCAAGCGCAATACATCGACGGTCGCGCCAATTTCGCCGTCAGCGACTCGGGCAATCACCCTCTCACCAACTTTGACCTGACCGATTGACCGAAGCACCTTCCCCTCGACATCTCGCAAAATCGCCCACCCGCGTGCAAGCTGGCGATCAGGCGAAAATGCCCGAAGCAGATCGGATCGCTGTCGTACCGACTGGAGAAACTGTTCCTGGCTGATCGTAGCTGCGCGACGCAACAGCGCTGTTCGTCGCGTGAGTTCGATTCTTTGCGCGCGAACAAGATGAGTTGCAGCACTGGCAACTCGAGCGCGACGCTCTACCCTCGCGCTCTCGTGACGCGCAAGCAGGCCGCTGATAGTTCTCCCGATCAGTGACCGACGCGCCACCAGATGCTGTTCTGCACCGAGAAGAGATGTCCGTGCAAGTCCGCTGATACGAGAGACACGGTAGAGCACCATCTCCCAATAGGCGACGACGCGCGCGACGATCGCCTCTCCACACGCCGTTGGTGTGATAAATGAAGCGCCTGAGACCACGTCGGCAACGCTGTGATCTCCGGTGTGGCCAATTCCTACCCAGATGGGAACGGGGTAGTTTGCAATCGCACGCGCGACGATCTCGGTGTCAAACGCCGCAAGGTCATTTCGAGACCCACCTCCACGCACGATCACACACAGATCCGGTCGAAATGCGTGCAATCTCTCGAGCGCCTGCGCGATCTGGTTCGGCGCCTCCGAACCCTGGACGAGCGAGTGGACAGACTCGACCTCAAAGGCAAACCCTGATCGTTCGAGTTGACCGAGAAAATCCTTCTGCGCCTCCGATCCCTGACTCGTGACAAGCCCGATCCGCAGTGGTACGAGAGGAACGAAGAGCTGGCCGTTGAGCTCGAGCAATCCCTCGAGCTCAAGCGTTGCAAGAAGTTTCTGTCGTGCTGCTGCGATCGTTCCCAGGAGGGCCTCAACATCAATCTGGGAAAGCGTGAACCGGATACGCCCTGCTGCCTCCCACACCGACACCTTCCCGAGTACCCGGATGACCCGGCCAACTTCGAGCTCGACATCTGCTGCGTGTAAAGACGCCTCGACACTCCGCCATTGCGTCGCCCAGCATGCGACCTCAAGCTGCTGGGTTGGCCGGCCCTCGCCGCCTTGGTCTGCGAGTTCAATAAAACGGTGACCGTTGCTCACACGAAGCGAGCGGATCTCTCCCGTCACCCAGCACTCATTAGGAAACTGATCGGTCAGTGCCCGTTTGATCCGTGCATAGAACTGCGCAATCGACAATGACTCGCGTTCATCTGCAACTGACGACTCGATCACCTCGCCAGGGTCGAGTTCTTCAGGGCTTCGTGCCACTTGGGGCTTCCTCTTTGTTACACGAGGAGCAGGTCCGCCCTCCGTTGCGCGTTGACGGAGGCGATCAATGCGCTCTTTCAGGCGCTCAGCGACATCATCCTCGGAGACGAGATCTTGCGAGGCAGCTGGTTCATCGATCGCGCCAGCACTCTTCGCGTGGGCAATGTGCCGCGGCTTTGCCGGACTCGAGGACTTTATGGCAGCATCTTCGCGTGGCTGTCCTCCGAAATCAAAACGCTGTTCTTCCGGAGAACTCATCTCCACAGGCTACCTGTACCCCCGAAATTTCTTCGACTTTCCTCTTCGCCAGAACGTCGTGATTACACCACAGATAAGCCGTGCAAAGATGGCAAGGACGAGTCGGCCGGGTGGCCGCGGCACCGATGCACAATCATCGGTGCCGAGGAAAGTCGGGGCTCCAAAGGGCAGGGTGCTTGCTAACAGCTAGTCGGGGTGACCCGCAGGAAAGTGCCACAGAAAACAGACCGCCGATGGCCCTTCGGGGAACAGGTAAGGGTGAAACGGTGCGGTAAGAGCGCACCAGCGGATCCGGTGACGGATCCGGCTCGGTAAACCCCACCCGGAGC
>DATLTI010000290.1:0-28920 GCA_035533675.1 Acidimicrobiales bacterium
CGCTAACATGTAGAGCCGCCCATTACGAACAACCTTCCAAAGAGTTCGCTCGCAATGTACGACGCGGCCCCATCGTCTAGAGGCCTAGGACACCACCCTCTCAAGGTGGAGGCACGGGTTCGAATCCCGTTGGGGCTACCACATAGCCTGCACCCCGTAAGTGTCCGTAAGAAACTCCATACGGACACTTATTCCAATAAATGTCCGTATAATGAAATCTACGGTCACTTAGGGGGTCTTAATGTCAATCAAATGTGGCTACAAAAACTGCCAGCACACCCTTCTTATACCTGGTCAGTGCGGCAATCGATTATGTCCACGAAACGCGGAGCGAAGTGCTGCCCTTGAAACAATCGTTCGTCCTGTTCGAAGAGAAGCTAACTCGAGGACCCTTGAAGTCGACGAGCTTTTTGAGGATTTAGGTAGCGAAGGTCCTCTGGAAGGACTCGGAGCAGTACTGAAAAAACGTGTCCTTTGGCCAGGTGGGTCTCATGGCACTCGAACTGACCGAACTGGCTATTCCTATGAAATTTTCATCCCTCCATTCATCTCCTCCTCCGAAGTTGTGCTCCCGAGCAATGTGACGGCAAAGTGTGAGGCGGCGGCGATCGCCGTCGTCAAATTAAATCAAGAAGAAGGGACGAAAAATCTTGAGGCAGTAGCTGCCTCGATGCTCCGGTCGGAAAGCGTTGCGTCAAGCCGTATTGAAGGACTGCGGGTATCTCATCGCGGGGTTGCAGAAGCAATGATCGTTGCGAAGCCGCGTTACGGACAGCAAGTAGCCGTCGAGGTTGCCAAAAACGTCTCGGCTATGACGACCGCTCTTGAGATGGGGAACTCAACAAGCGAGATGACCGTCGGCATGATTTGTTCTGTTCACGAGGCCCTTCTTGCCGGCACGCCAGACGACGAGATAGCCGGCCAACTTCGCACGAAACAGAACTGGATCGGCGGCCCGTCAAGGTACGGACCTCGGGGGGCTCTCTACGTTCCACCCCCTCCCGCACTCGTGCCCGAATTGCTGCAAGACCTCGTCCGGTTCATGAGTCGCGACGATCTGTCTCCGATCGCTCAGGCGGCAATTGTTCACGCACAGTTCGAAGCAATCCATCCCTTCGACGATGGCAATGGTCGCACCGGGCGTTGCCTCATACATATTGTCTTGCGTCGTCGCGGACTTGCTCCGAGCGTCACGCCACCCATATCTGCGGCCTTGATGGTCAATCGGGACGAGTATTTCGCGCGCCTTGCCGATTATCAACAACGTGGTGATGCTGCCGTCTGGATTCGTGAATTTGCAATCGCCACCGCCGAGGCTGTTGAGGGCGCGCGGGGTTTGGCGAAAGAACTACTCGAAACGAGCGAAAGGTGGCGTACCGCAGCGGGCAACCCTCGTCGTGATTCAATCGCTGATCGTCTTTTACAATCTCTCCCTGCAACTCCCTTAGTGTCGGCTGAATCGGTAGCGGAGTTATTCGGGGTAGATCAGAACGTCGCGCGACGCGGGCTTAATCAACTTCAAGAGGTCGGCATCTTGCGACCAGTGAGAAACCAGGGAAGAAACCGAGTTTGGGCAGCAGACGATATTTTCGATCTTCTCGATGAATTTGAACATCGCCTCACCAATGGCAAAGGCCCTACTCGATAGCCTGTCGCTCGACATACCACGCACAGGTCAAGAGGTCATAGGCCTCTTCGGCAGAGTCTGCCTCTGTGATCCGACCATCCTGCGCGAGTCGCTCAAGGGCCTTGGTGAACTGCCCTTCGCGGTACTCCGCGTTCGCAAGGCGAACCTCTTCCATCTCGACACCCTGTTGACGATGAAGATGGGTGAGTGCCGGAGTGCCGTCTGGGTGGTGTTCCGTGATGTGACGGAAGATCCCTCCGTCATTGACTGACGAATGCTGCGCAGGATCACCGATTACACGCAACAATGCACCACGTTCCTCGGCGATGCTCGAGAGTGCTACGAAGTCCTTCGTTGACAACAGACTCGCCTCGTCGACGAGCAACACCACCATCACGATCGGGAGCGGAAGCGGAAGCGGAAGCACGAGATAGATCAAGAAGAAGAAGAAGAAGAAGAAGAAGAAGAAGAAGAAGAAGATGATGATGATGATGACCAGGTAGGGCTCTGCCATGGCTGGCGGCTGCTAAGCCGTGGGCGGGTAGGCGAAGCCTGGTAAGACTGGTACGCGGTAAGTCACCGTTCTAGTGAGTTAGTGCTTGCTTGGGTAACACAGCGGAAAGTCATCATTCTAGTGACTTTCCGCTATACTCCTTAGCAAGGAGACCGCTATGACCCGACAACTGGAGTTGATCGACACCCTGATAGCGGACGGCCGCGACGAGTTCACCTTCGACGAGGCCAAGGCCGCCCTGGGGGTGTCCACCCCTGCCACGGCGAACGCCCTTCGGCAGCTGGCCGCAAAAGGCCTGGTAGACCGCCTCACCCGAGGTCACTACGCCATCCGGCCCCTCGGGTCGCTGGGAACCTCTGCCGCAACGGAGAGCCTCAGCTTGGCTGTCGGGGCAGCCTTCGAGGGGAAGGAGCATCGGATCGCCTACCTGAGCGCACTGAGTGAACTCGGGCTGGTCAGCCACCCAGTTCGGACGGTGTTCGTCGCCTGCACCCAGCAGGTCCGGTTCACCGCGGTCAGCAAGCGGCCGCTCCGCTCCATCGTCGAGATGCCCGAGACGATCCACCTTGAGGCGGAAGCCATCGGGCGGTCCTGGCGATCCAACTTGGAGAGGGCTCTCTTCGAGAGTGCACTCCGAGTCGACCTCACTGGTGGTGTCGAACGCCTCGCCGAGGCGCTCGCTGCAGGATCGCGCGACGCGGATCCGAAACGAATCACGCGCATGGCCAAGGCGTTCCGTGCGCGAGGCAGAGCAGCAGAGCGGCGCCTGGCATCGCTCGCACGCGCGCTCAACCTTCCGCTTTCGTTGGACCCAGTCGTCGGCAAGCGACAACCGGTGATCCAACTCGATCCGAGAGATGACCGAGTTGAATGGATCGATGGCAGGTACCGCGTCGCGTGGAACACGACGATCGACGAGTTGCAAGCGATCGTGGGGAACTGACGGTGCTCACCCGCCACGCCATTACACGCCGAGCCGACGAGGACGGAGTTGGTGCCGCCGTCGTGGAGAGGGACTACGTCCTCGCCCACATCGTTGCTCAACTCCACCGACTGCAGCTTCCGGACGGAAGTCACCTGGTTTTCAAAGGTGGAACTGCGCTGCGGCTTGTCCACATCGGCAACTACCGATACTCCGCTGACCTCGACTTCACCCTGATCAATGGGAGCGTCGTAGCCGCTACCGCGGCGATGGCTGATGTTCTTGCGGCTGCGCTCGAACACACCGGAATGCCGATGTTGGAACTGACAGAAGGCGACAGTCCAGCGATTTCGTACGTCGGACCACTTGGGGCAGGCAAGCCGCGGCGGATCAAGCTAGACCTCTCGGACTCCGAGGTGGTCGAGTCCGTCGAGCAGCGCACGATCCTCCCGGACGTCTGGCCCGACCTTCCCGACGAAGTCCCCTTCGACGTCTATCCCATCAAGGAGATCACAGCGGAGAAGCTACGCTGCATCATCCAGCGCGTGCAGTGCCGTGACATCTACGACATCTTCAGGCTCGTGGAGGATGTGGGCGTAGACCTCGCAAAGGTACGCCCGCTCTTCGAACGCAAGGCGGAGGCGAAGGGAATCGATCCGGCATCGTTCGAGGAGCGAATCGAAGACCGTCTCGACCGATACAAGATTCGATGGGAGACGGAGATGCCCGAGCATGTTGCAGATCCGCCGCGTTTCGACGACGTCGTTCGCGTCGTGCGCCGGCATCTGCGTGGTGCAGGTCTGATCGGATTATGAGACCTACATCGACCATCCCTAAGTGTGTTCACAGTCTTTTAGGTGACCCCGAATCTGGCTATTACCAGCCAATTTATGATTCAGCTCACTTTGACCTGCGAAAGGTGCTCGACAATGATCGAGCACATTTGTGGGATTTTTGTGGGATGGGCCCGTCCGAACGCTCGTCGATCGCTCACTCCGCACAGCTAGTTAACTGCCTGACATCTGGTCGTTATTAGTTGTGAACTTCGGTGAGAGCTTCGCACCCGCGTCAAAACCGACAAGGTGCCACGTTCCGTTCACGTACGCGACGACTTCGTATGAAAGGTATTGCATCCATGTCAAAGGCACCCATCAAGGATCAAGTGACAACAGACTAACCATGAGTGTCAACGAAGCTCCCGAATGGCTCGGCATCTCACGAGCCTTTGCCTATGAACTCGTTGCTCGGGGCGAACTCCCCTCCATCCGACTCGGTCGAAGGGTGCTTGTCCCAACAAAGCGGCTCTTCCTGTTGCCTCATAAATAATCACCGTTTCCTGAGCACCGGTCATGGGTTCCCGCTAGGCCCGTCTCATGGAGCTCACCGTGGGTCAAAAACACGCAGTCACGCAGAAAAAAGCACCTGCCTACAAGAAGGCCAACAGACCCGAAAAGGTGCGGATCCTCGACGAGCTGGTCTCACCGACGGGGTGGCACCGTGACCATGCTCGCAAGGCGCTGCGTGGGGCGGGTGAGCTGAAGGTCATAAGACCCCGACCCGGACGGCCTCCGCGCTATGGCCCATCAGTCATCTCGTCTCTGGTGATCTGTTGGACACTCAGTCGTGCACCGTCTGGCAAGCGCCTCGCACCCATGCTGAGTGTCTTGGTGCCGTTGTTGCGACGCGACGGTGAACTCGATTGCAGTGACGAAGATGCCCGTCTGCTGGTGGGCATGAGCGCTGCGACGATCGATCGTCATCTCGCTCCCGAGCGGGCAAAACTCATCACACGGGGCCGGTCGCACACCAAACCGGGATCGCTACTCAAATCCCAGATCCCCATTCGCACCTGGGCCGAATGGACCGAGAACCGGCCCGGGTTTGTCGAGATCGATCTCGTCGGTCACGAGGGCGGCAATGCCACCGGAGAACACTGTTACACCCTTACTGTGACGGACATTTGCACTGGTTGGACGGTCAACCGTTCAGTGAAGAACAAGGCAGTAATTTGGGTGCTTGAAGCACTCGAGCACGTCACCCGACAGTTTCCCTTCCCGATCAAGGGGATCGACAGCGACAACGGCTCGGAGTTCATCAACGCGCATCTGTTGGAACTCTCCCTTTCCGCTGTATTCTGCCAGTTTGAGGGGATTTCGCGCCTAACCAGGAACCAACAGCAGTCCCAGATGGCTGTTGCCATGTTCACAAGATCAGTTTGTTGACGTCCCAGGCCGCGGCAGCAAGCACAGTGTCGGGACGTTCGCAATACGTCTCTCTCTGAACCTGCCCTCCGGATTCATTCGAACAAAGTGGACAAACGAGGAGCTTCGATTCATTTTGCTCGCAGCCCCGCGTTGTCCATAAGATTGTCCATAAATTCGAACAGAATGCACAGACGAAGCCTCACTGGGCAGACACCCATATCGCCCTGAGCTGGATATATTGGCCTCCAACAAACACGGTGGACCATATAAGCCACCCACTCAAGGTGGAGGCACGAGTTCGAATCCCGTTGGGGCTACCAGAAAAATGCTGGTAGCTGTATTGATGCTGGCTGGGAAATACAGTCGAATATCCCATTGACCATATATTTGCTAGGTCTCCTGCGGGAGCGAGCAAATGCAAAGCTCAATACGGCAGGTTCGGGTTATCACTCCACGAGGGCTTGGGTGGGCCTAAAGCACACCGCGCGACTCACAGAACTTCGTGATCGTTTCAATCATGTAGTCCTGTTGCTCTTTGCTCATCCCGGGATAGACCCCGATCCAGAACGCTCGCTCCATCAACCGATTGGTTTCGGCAAGATCCCCGACAATTCGGTAACGTGTCGCCTCCTCGCGCAGTTCATCAAAACATGGATGCATTAGAAGGTTTCCGGCAAACAGCATTCGCGTCTGCACGCGCGCTTTCTCAAGTGCGCCAACGATGTCAGCGCGATTGAACGGTGCATCCTCGCGAACCGTCATGAGCAATCCGAACCAACTTGGATCGGCGTTCTTCGTCGCAGACGTGAAATCCAGAACGGATTCGAATTTCGAGAGATTGGCGCGAAGGTACGAGAAATTGTGTCGTCGTGCCCGTCCGAACTGATTGAGTTTAGCAACCTGTGCGAGCCCAATCGAGGCCTGCAGGTCGGTCATCTTGAGGTTGTACCCGAAGTGTGAATAGGTGTATTTATGGTCATATCCAAACGGCAGTTGTCCGAGTTGGTGTTCGAAACGCTGCTTACACGTATTGTCCTTACCGGATTTGCAGTAGCAATCGCGTCCCCAGTCCCGGAAACTCGCGGCAATCGTGTCAAGTTCCTCGCTGTTGGTGTACACCGCGCCACCCTCGCCTGTGGTCATGTGGTGGGGAGGATAGAAGCTGCTGGTCGCTAAATCACCGAACGTCCCGGTGAATCTTGTCTCGGGCTCGGAACCTGCATAAGAGGTGTATTTCGAACCGAGTGCGTCACAGTTATCTTCGACGAGCCAGAGTCCGTGCCGATTGCAGAATGCCTGCACCGCGTCGATGTCAAATGGATTGCCAAGCGTATGTGCGACCATGACCGCACGGGTCCGGTCGCTCACCGCCTCTTCGAGCATCGTCACATCAATGTTTGCGGTTTTTCGATCTACGTCGACAAACACCGGAACCACTCCGTATTGGATCATCGGAGCAACTGTTGTCGGAAAGCCTGCGGCAAGCGTGATGATCTCATCGCCGCGATGGACCCTTTTGGCACCGATCTTTGGCGAGGTCAATGTGGAAAAGGCGACGAGATTTGCCGATGAACCTGAATTGACCAGCCGACAGAATCCGACCCCTAGGTATCTCGTCAGGGCCTTTTCCAGCTGTGCGGCGTATCGGCCATCGGTCAGCCAGAAATCCAGCGAGGCATTGACAAGGTTCAGCACCTCGGACTCGTCATACACCCGTCCGGCATAGCGAACCGAGCTCCTCCCTGGAGTGAACGGCGTCTCTTCGCTCTTCTCGGCCGCGACGAACTCGCGCACGAGCTCGAGAATCTGCGCGCGAAGTTCCTTTGACGTTGCGATATGTTCAGTATCTTCAACGGGCTCAGGCATCACGTACCAACGCTAGCAACGCTGTTGACTGCTCCCACGACTGAAGTCGTGGGATTCTAAGGCTCAGGCTGCCAGTGGTCCCGCGAGAACACTGGTCTTCATACCGTCGACGCCTTGCCCGGACAACAGCCCAGCCGGGTTTTGACGAACACGAGCGGGGTTGAGATTCCTTGCGGCGTTGCGGTCTCGATCGATTTCGAGACCACAGTCGCCACCTCGAAACACCCGGTCGGACAATTTCAAGCGAGTCTTGGTTATCGACCCACACTTCACAATAAGAATCGACGCGTCGGGTGTGCCAGTGTCGGCTCTTTGAGCCGAGCGGGGCTCTGCCTCCCACAGCTAAAGCAGTGGGCTTCCCCTTGCCCCACACCCCATTTTGGTGACGCTGGGATCGGACAAACAAGAGCCGAAACTCTGGCTGACCATCACTTCCCGGAATCTCTCCTCGCTACTGCTCGCCCAAAATCTTGGCTACCTGGGACTCTGTCACCGCTCTCGCCCCTTGGGGGGTGCCTGCCTCGAAGTACCATTCGGCGGTCCATTCGATCATCGCGGCAAAATCGAGAAACGGACTCCATCCGAGTCCCGCTTCGGCCTTCGAGCTCAACAGCGTCAAGAACTCGCGTTCGGAGACTGCGGGTTCGAGGTCAACTACGGGATCCATTGCGGATCCACCGAGCGCTCTCCATCGCGACACCAACGTACCCACGAGCTCTGCGACAGAAACCGTGGAGTCCGGATGAGGGCCAAAGTTCCAACCCTCGGCAAACTCCTGGCCCTTGACCGTCAACATATCCCCCAACCGCAGGTATCCGATGACTGCATCCACGACGTGCTGCCAGGGCCGAATCGCTTGGGGATTTCTCAGTCGGACAGGTTCGCCCTGTTGAATGGCTCGAATGGAGTCGGGCACGAGCCGGTGGGCGGCCCAGTCTCCTCCCCCGATGATATTTCCAGCTCGCGCCGAAGCGACGAAGGGTCCGGAATCTCGAAAAAATGAGTGCCGGTACGCGTGAGTGACAATCTCGGCCGCACCCTTGCTTGCAGAATAGGGATCATCTCCACCAAACGGGTCGGTCTCTACATGGGCGTGAGACGCGGTGGCGTAACACTTGTCACTGGTAACCACAACGCAGGCACCGACGCTCGGCTGGTGTCTCACCGCCTCAAGAAGGTTCGCCGTTCCCATGACATTTGTGGCAAAGGTGGCGATTGGGTCCGCAAATGACGGAAGCACCAATGGCTGTGCCGCAAGATGGAACACCACCTCTGGCCTACGCGTACGAATCGCCTCTTGAAGTATCGGGATGTTGCGAATATCGCCCGTGATTCCTTCACACAGGTTGTTCAGATCAAGTTGCTCGGAAATCCCACCAGGATACTGTGCCAACGAAAATCCAGTCACCTCAGCTCCTGCGTGCACGAGAAGATAGGTGAGCCAAGATCCCACGAAACCGTTATGACCGGTGACGAACACGCGCCTTCCGCGATACGAGCGTTCCAGCACCTCGGCGAGCCAGGCCGGCCGAGAACCGCTCATTCAGTGACCTTCCACGGCGCGTTACCAGACGCCCACAGCTCTTCGAGATAGTTGCGGTCTCGGAGCGTATCCATTGCCTGCCAGAACCCGTGATGGTGGAAGGCTGCAAGCTCTCCCTCTTTGGCAAGGCGCTCGAGAGGCTCATGTTCCCACAACGTTGCATCGCTATCGATGTAATCCAGTACCGCCGGAGACAGGATGAAAAATCCACCGTTGATCCAGGCTTCGCTTCCCACCGGTTTTTCTTGAAAGTGCGTTACAAGAGTTCCATCGGTTTCAAGTGCACCAAACCGAGCGGCCGGCTTCACCGCCGTCACCGTCGCCTTCTTGCCCTGCGCCTTGTGAAACTCAACGAGCGAAGTGATGTCAATCTGTCCAACCGCGTCGCCATAGGTCATCGCGAAGTCCTCATCATCAAGAAACCGCGCGACGCGTTTGATCCGTCCACCCGTTTGCGTGGATTCACCTGTTTCCACAAGAGTCACCCTCCAGGGCTCGGCCTCTTGGTGGTGGATCTCCATCGCACCGGTCTTGAGATCAAACGTCACATCTGAACCGTGCAGAAGATAATTCGCAAAATACTCTTTGATCACATAACCCTTGTACCCACAGCAGACAATGAAATCGTTCAGTCCATGAGCCGAGTACATCTTCATGATGTGCCACAGGATCGGCTTCGAGCCGATCTCTACCATTGGCTTGGGTCGAACCTGCGTCTCCTCAGAGAGCCGGGTACCCAAACCGCCAGCGAGTATCACGACCTTCATGTTGATTCACTGCTCCCCTGCTGACGATGCGCCGAATAACAACAATAGTTCTTATACCATGAGCCAGACCGCCGGGAAAAGGTGGCGCACCCGTGACCCGAGATTGGCCAATCACCAACATTTCCAATCCGAACTCGGCCGATGAGTACCAATAGCCAGATTCACCGACTGGGTTCGGATGCTCACGCACGTTCAGAAATAACTTCGATGACAGACCGCTGGGAACCACCTGCCGCCAACATGCAAGATCCGAGGAGAACCCCGAGAAAACCGATGATCCTCAGGGCCAGCGCGCCTGAACTCTGAGGAAAGTTTTCCCCAAACAAGGGAGTGCCGACCGCGGTAACGAATATCGCCGTTATCGCTCCCGAGAGCGGAGTAATGACGCCGACGCGACCGGACTGCAGACCTGCTTGGAAGATCATCAACGCGAAGAACCAACTGATGATCATCAGATAGAGATAGGGAGTCGTCAGCGCGGAGACCACCACGTTCATCGCCGAACCCTTTCCGAGAACCGTCGAAAGCCCCTTGCTCGATATCCCGACGATTCCATACATGAGACCGGACGAGACTCCGTAGGTGAAATCACCGCTGCGGACCCGCAGCGAGCGAAACATCAAGAGCAACCCCACTCCGAGCAAGGTGCCAACGATCGTCAGCATCACGGGTAGATACGCTGCCTTTGCTCCGGGTCTTGTTCCACCGCCGTAGATCGAAATCATTGTGAGCAAGAACGCGATGACACAGATTCCCAATCCGGACATCTCCAAAGGCTGAAGATGCTCGTGGAAGTGCAGTCGACTCGCGACGACAACGATCACCACTCCGGCCACGCCAACCGACTGCACGATGGAGATTGAGGCAAAATGGTAGGCAAAGATCTGCACGAATGACCCGATCACCGAAGCCAATGCGCCGCCGATCCAACCGATCGATCTCAGGATCTGCCCGATCGCCTGTTTGAGGCTCCGAAGCGCAAACAGGTGCATGTCATCGACCGCCCGCTTTTCAAGCACATTGCCCATTGCATAGAGAAACGCTGCGACAAAGGCGAGACTTGCGCCAATCAGCATTTCGCAGGTCCATCAGCAGGGACCAATATCGGAGCGTGAGTGGCCACCACCACGGTGGCCTTTGGTCGCTCGACCGATAACGAGATCAACTATTCCCTTCTTCCATGCCGGAATGAACGTCGCGAACGACAAACGCTGGCCGCTGCCGGACCTGCTCGAAGATGAGTCCGATGTATATGCCGATGACACTCATGAGACAGAAGAGCACACCAAACAGAAACAGCAGGAGCGCCACAATCGTCCCAAATCCCGGGAACGGCACACCGTTGACAAGCGAGTTGACCCCAATGCCGATGAGTGCCAGAAACGAACCGGAGATGAGCGCAAGTCCGAGCAAGGGTATGAACCGCAACGGCGCCAGTGAGTGCGCAAAGATCGCCTTGATGGCGAATTCGACAATTTGGAAGGTTGCCGCCTTTGACTCTCCGCCAAACCGGGAAGCCTGGTCGAACTCAACTCCAATCGAACGGAAACCCGTCCACGCGATCAACCCCCTGAGGAACCAGATCTTCTCGTCCATCGCAAGCAGCTGCAGACAGATGCGGCGATCGATCAGTCGAAAGTCCCGGGCATTCGGAGGTATCGGGTGTTCTGCAAGACGTTCGATGAGAAAATAGAACAACTTTGAATTCAGGCGGCGTCTCCAGTCGGTGCCCTTGCGTGAAGATACGAGCCCATACACGTTCTCGTATCCCTGCTCCCATTTTTCGACAAATGCGGGGATCACCTCCGGGGGATCTTGGAGGTCAGCAGCCATGAAGACGACGGCATCACCCGTGACGTGTGGCAATCCCGCGAAGAGGCCACCGTCAAAACCAAAATTTCGCGAGAGCTCGACGACGCTGAATCTGGGATCTCGCGCGACGACGCCCAGCATGCGCTCTAGGGTCTGATCGCTTGAGCCATTCTCCACAAGTATCGCTTCAAAGTCGTAATTGGGAAGGGAGTCGAATACGCGCGCGAGCCTCCTCGCCAATTCATCGATACAGTCTTCCTCGTTGTACGCACACGAAATAATCGAGATCTTCTTGCGGCTCATCACAGTCCCTCGGATTGATGTTGATAGTGCGACAAACATTCAATTCGCTCAGGTTGCTTCGCCATTCAAGCCTCCAGAGGATTTGCAGGTCACTTGTGCTGAAAGCGACTGCGCCGATTCAATCCTGCGACATCTGGTTGCGGGGCCAGCATCTTCAAATCAGCGTTCGTCCATCACAACACCATGACACTCTAAAGTTAGTACTCCACGCTCATTCAGAGGCTGTTTGCCGGACCTTTCTCCGACCGCGCCGTCATATGCTCAATGCTCGACAATCATGCTCTCGCCCGGAACTCGGAAAACCACGCATACGTCTTGCGAAGGGCCTCATCGAACGGAGTCGTGAGGCCGAGACCGAACTCAGTCTCAGCCCGCGTCGTAACTGGCACATACCACGGAGGCGACTGATCATTTGGAGTTCCTAGGATTTGGACATCGACGCGAGGTTCAGGAATTCGTGCAACCGCATGTGCGAGCTCTGCGATGGTGACGGGTGTCGGCGATCCGACGTTGTATGCGACCCCGGATCGACCATTGGCAATGAGTGTCCAACACCATTCCGGCAGATCCCCGGTGTACATATAGGACCTGCGCGCCACCCCATCACCGGCGACGATAATCGGACGACCATCGAGCGCATCTCGAATGAAATTCCCCACTGCAAAATGCCGATCGAGGGGGATCCTCGGTCCGACGAACGCGAATAGGCGCGCAACGACGACAGAGACATCTCGCGACTCGATCGCCGCTGCGCAAAGCGTCTCTGCGAGGCGCTTTGCTTGACCGTAGGTCGATCTTGGGTCAAGCGAATCCGGGGCGGTCGTGCAGTCTTCAGACACCGGAGCGGTCTGTGGTCCATATACGGCACCGGAGCTGAGAAACAGAATTCGTGACCGGTATTTCGCGCCAAGATCGAGGACCGCTTGAGTTCCCTCAACAACGGTCGCGGCCATGCGTTTGGGAATGCCGTCGTCTTGGCCATAGACCGAGGACGATGTCGCGGCGCCGTGGACGATGAAGTCGATCTCGCCCGGATCGTCGATCGTTCGCACGTCGCCGCGCAAGAGCGAGACGTCGGAACCCTCCATGATCGGTACCGCGTCAGGGTTTCGGGTCAGAAGAACCAGGTGAAGACCAAGACCAAGCATCGTGTTTGCCCGGAGCAGCGATGACACCAGCCAACTGCCGAGAAAACCGGTGCCGCCGGTAATCAATACACGTGCGCCCCGCAGCGATTCGAGGCTTCCGGCGCAATTTTGGACGCCGCCGTCAACGTCAAAAGTCGGCAGATTCCAGAAGGTTTCGGACATCAGGCCTCATGGTACAGCGCCAAAAAGCCCAGAGAACTGATGTTGCCGGCGAACCAACCATGCGAAACGTTGTTTCAGCCGTGGTCTGGCACGGCTCCGTGGGCGCGAGGCGGTGGTCGCGCGGTCGTGTGCGAAACCAGTCCAGAAGGTGACCCCAAAACCCGTACCTCACGAACCGCCCAGGCTAAAACCGCCACGGTCGCGTCGTGGTGACTCAACACTTCACACCTTGTGAAATTCATCAGAGTCTTTGGCATCGCTATGATTAGCCTCGAAAATCTGCTCAACGTTACCTGAGCCATGGGTGCGACCCGTATCTGACGACAATTTTCGGAGGTGACACGATGGCCAATATCTCTCAAACAGACCGAGACCTTTTTGAGAATCTTTTCATCCTCGAAGCGGCTAATAACCACTTGGGAAACCTTGATCGAGGAAAGCAGATCATCAAAGATTACGGTGCCATCGTTCGTTTCAACAACGTGAAGGCCGCAATCAAACTTCAGTTTCGCGAGGTCAACACCTTTATCCACGAAAGCTTCCGCGGTGGCGACGACATACGCTATGTGTCAAAGACCGAACTCGCGGCATTGACCCGTGCGGAATACGCCGAGCTCGTACAGTCCATTAAACGAGCTGGCTGCATCCCGATGGCGACTCCGTTTGATGAATCTTCGGTGGACCTGTGCGTTGACTTCGACTTCCCGATCATCAAGATCGCAAGTTCAGACAGCAACGATTGGCCGCTGCTGGAAAAGATCGGTCATACAAAGCGCCCGGTGATTATTTCATCGGGTGGTACCTCGGAGAAGTCCCTCGACGATGTGGTCCAGTTTTTCGAGAACCGCTCTATTCCGCTTGCGATCAACCATTGCGTCAGCCTCTATCCCTCGGGCGACCATCAGTTGGAACTCAACCAGATCGATTACCTGACCGATCGCTATCCGGACCACATCATTGGATTTTCCACCCACGAATACCATGACTGGCACTCCTCGATGCTGATCACCTACAGCAAAGGCGCGCGCACCTGGGAGCGCCACGTGGATATCGACTTTGATTCTGTTCCCGTCTCTCCGTATTGTTCACTGCCTCACCAGATAGATGAGTGGTTCAAGGCCTTTCACAAGGCGAAGGAGATGTGCGGAGGGAGCAGCCGAAGTCGGAGGATCATTCCCCCGGAGGAGACGAAATATCTCGATGCATTGGTGCGTGGCGTGTACGCGCGAAGAGATCTTGAACCGGGTTACGAGCTTGACAACGCCACATTTGATCGCGATTTCTACCTGGCCATACCACTGCTCAAGGGTCAGCTCTCGTGCCGCGAGATCTTCAATGGCGAGACAATCACCAAGCCCTTGCAGGTCAACGCTCCACTCACCGTGAATGACGTGGACGGTCCCTACAACTCGGAGCCGTCCCTGCGCAAGCTCCTTGAAGACCGAGGACTTTAGGACCCGAGCTTTCTACGTCATAATCTAGTTATGAAACGCGTCGCTGACCTCGTTGCAGACCTGCTTGTCGAACATGGGATCTCTGACATGTTTGTCATAACCGGCGGAGGCGCCATGCACCTCAATGACGCCTTTGGCCGGAATCCAGAGCTCTCGCTGATGTTCTGTCACCACGAACAGGCATGTGCAATCGCTGCAGAGGCTTACGGCCGCCTCACCCACCGGCTCGCGGCGGTCAACGTGACCACCGGGCCAGGCGGAATCAACGCGCTCAACGGCGTCTATGGTGCATTCGTTGACTCGATTGGGATGGTTGTCGTCTCTGGGCAGGTCAAGACCGAGACGATGGTCTCTAGCTACGACCTTCCCCTTCGACAACTCGGTGACCAAGAGGTCGACATCATCGAGCTCGCGGATTCGATTACGAAGTACGCGGTGGTGCTCACCGACCCAAGTGACACGACCTATGTAGTCGAGCGGGCAATCTGGACCGCGAAACACGGTCGTCCCGGACCAGTCTGGATTGACATCCCAAGTGACATCCAGGCTGCTGTCGCCGATCCTTTGACCCAGCGCCGGTTCGATCCAGAAGAACCTCTCCTGACCGATGCCACGGGCGACACCCCCCTGTCGGGACCGGCGCTTCGAGCCGAGCTTGCTGTCGTGCTCGAGCGGCTATCGCTCTCCGAGCGACCCGTAGTCTTGGCAGGTACCGGTGTGCGTATATCGGGTGCATACGAGCAGTTTCTCAAGGTCATCGACAAACTCGGGGTTCCGGTGGCCACAGCGTTCAATGCACATGACCTCGTAGGTGAAGACCATCCCCTCTACGTGGGACGTCCGGGAACGGTTGGCGACCGGGCTGGAAATTTTGCCGTGCAGAACGCGGACTTCGTGCTGATACTCGGATGCCGGATGAACCTTCGACAGATCAGTTACGAATGGTCGGCATTCGCTCGCGAGGCCTACAAGGTGATGATCGACATTGATCGGGCCGAACTTTCTAAACCCACGCTGAAGATCGATCAACCGATACTTGCCGATTTGTCAGATGTGCTTGAGACAATCAGTAGAGACCTTGGATACCAACACAAGGCCTCGCACCAGGGCTATCTCTCCTGGTGTCAGGACCGCCGGAGAAGGTATCCCGTTCTGGCCGAGCCCCGGACCTCCGAGTCCAAGCTGGTCGACCCCTATGACTTCTTGTCTTTGTTGTTCGACGAGCTTGACGGTGACGACGTTGTCGTAACCGGTGACGGCACCGCGTGTGTCGTCACCTTTCAGGTTGCCAAGATCCAGCAAGGTCAGCGCATGTTCTCAAATTCCGGCTGCGCCTCCATGGGTTATGACGTTCCGGCAGCCATCGGCGCTGCCGTCGCGCGCAACGGCAAACGGGTCGTCTGTGTCGCGGGCGACGGCAGCATCATGATGAATCTGCAGGAGCTGCAGACCATCGTCGGAAACCGACTGCCTGTCAAGATCTTTCTGATGAACAATGGTGGCTACAGCTCGATTCGCCAGACACAGACCAACTATTTCCCGGATAATCCCGTCGGGTGCGATCCAACCTCTGGAGTCACCTTCCCGGATTTCGTTGCCGTCGGCCAAGCCTTTGGCATCGACAGCAGGCGCTGCGACTCGCTGGAATCCGCCTCGGCGGAGATCCGCGCCGCTCTCGAGGGTCCAGGTCCGCGACTTCTCGAGGTGATGCTTGACCCCGATCGCGCCTTCACCCCGAAACTCTCGTCTCGAGCGCTCCCTGACGGGAGAATGGTGTCGTCGCCTCTCGAAGATATGGCACCTTTCCTCGCGCGTGAGGAGTTGGCGGCGAGTCTCTTGGTGCCGCCCTATCTTGGAGCGGGATAGGGACCGGCGCCCATCTGATGCAAGACACACCGAGATTCCAGCCATATCCACCGAGGGTGAGATTTCGCATCTGCGCCAAACCGGACCTCACCGGTTGATCTCCATCGCCCGTTTTCTCCGCTGTTTCGTGGCTTCGGGCAATCGCGAGGTCATTGATTCAAACAACAGCTGCGCAGCGCCGACCGCCCGCACCTTCGAAGTTCTCCGTTAGGTTTCGATGTCAATCAGAGCGGGCACTCCGCCAAATTCACCTCGACGTTCCATCATCTTTGACTTAGACGGAACGTTGATCGACCCGTTGTTGGGTATCTCGCGCGCGTATCACCGCATGTGCGCATCACTTGGAATCCCGAACCTGTCCGAGGACGAGATCCGTGGTCTCATCGGACCGTCCATACGAGAGGCGCTGGCCGGATACTTCAAGTTCGACCAAGAGACCCTTGAACGCGCGGTTCAGGTCTTTCGCGATCACTACGCGAGCAACGGAATTCTCGAATATCGAAAATATCCGGGTATCGACGAACTGCTCTCGGGTCTTCGCGAGCAAGGATTTGACCTGCACATCGCAACAAACAAGCCGGTGGTCTTCGCGAATCGGATCGTGCAACATGCGAGATGGCAGAACCTCTTCACCATCGTGAGTGGGTCGTCACTTGACCGGTCGGTCCAGGGCAAGAGGGAGATCATCTCCCTGGTGATCAGACAGCTCCCGCCGGGTGAATCCGTGGTTGCCTATGTCGGCGACAGGCCAGAAGATGCTCAAGGGTCGCACCCGAACGGACTTTCGTTTGTCGGGGTCAGCTGGGGCTTCTCCACTGCGGAGGTCCTCCTTGAGGCCGGGGCAGTCGCAGTGGCTGGATCGGCGCAACAGCTTGAAACCGTCATCCTCGAACTCCAGTCCCCCTGAGTCAACGCCGCTCGGCATCAGCAAGACATTCCTACAGGGTCTCACACCGATGAGAAATAACCAGTCCGATCGTCGATACCGCAACTCGAAACCTCGGTCCGCCCTGAAGTAATCGCCAGTGGCTACCGGAGCGAACAACCTTCAGAGCGCGGATTTCGTGCAAAACAGAGCCTCTGCCGATTCGACACAGCGTGACCCTGGCCGTCGAGGAAATAGCCGGGTTTTCGACAAATATTGTGGGGTCCTTCACCACCGCGACAACATCGTCTGGAGCTGATGAGAGGCTAAATGCCGATCTGAAGCCTCCCAGTACCGAATAACCATTGTTGTACGCGTTGGCACCTACGTAGAGAATTGACTGATACTGTCTCGACGGTTTGCACCTCCCGACTGCAAGGGGACAACCAGGAACCTGTGTCGAGGCTTGTGCGCCCAGTGTCCAGTAGGGATATGCATTGACCACATCCACGCTCTGTCCCGATTCATAGGAGATCTCATTCGAGTTGATCCAGGCAGCACCGGTAATTGCTGCAACTTTATCCATCCGACCACCTGATCCGAACAGACCCGATCGCTCAGCGTCAGTCACAATTTGCCGAGACCATCCGATCGACGCCTGCTGGTTCATCCAACCAAGGGATGGATCATTTACATTGATTACCCTCACATTTTCGCCCGCTACGCCGAGAATGACCAGTGAACCCATAACAGAAACCACGGCTATCAACCCGATCTGCATTGAGAGCATGAGGTTATGGCGCGAGATTGACCTGATCTTCCTGAGCAAAACGTCTAAAAGCGCCAAGAAGATCAAAACGAAGCCAAAACCCTGTGTGTAGGCGGATATATAGGCGATCCCCCAGGTCAGCGTCCCCTGCCATGTTTCGGTGGCTGCCACGATGATCGCCGGGCCGAACAGAAGCACAACACCTATGGCAAATAAGGCGGCATCATCTCGAGGCGCGAGTGTCTGATGACGTAACGCTTGCGCAATGGCTCCAGCGACCAGTACAAAAAGCACACCGCTAAAAACTGACCAATGCGGTGCCGTCAAGATGCCAGTCAGATCACGAGAGCCACCGAGATAGAACTCTGAAAATGGCAGTGTGCCGACTACCTGCTTACCCAACGTCGTGAATACCTTTGGCGGTGAGAGATCTGCGGTGTACGAAGCAGCAGTACCCGCCGTCAATGCCAAACGGAGATACAGCACATACCCGCCAATCAACATCATCGGCAATGCTGATGAAGCAATACCCGCGATCACCCGCTCTCGCGGCGGATGCCGATGCCACATAGCGATCCATAAAATCGGAAGCATCAGATAGCTCGTCTCGTAGGTGGTGAGCGCGAGAGCCCAGACAACCGCGGTGACGATGAGCCATACCCTTTTCCCAGAGTCAAGGTAATTCAGCGTCGAGTTTGCTGCAATCAAGACGAGCGCCAACATCACCTCTTGCTGGCCTGAGAATTCCTGAATACCGTCATAAAAGAACCGGAACTCAAATCCCGCCACCACCAAGATCACAAATAAATATGCAGTCCAGCGCTGGCGAGTAAGCCTGGCAAGAAACAGATACGCCAGGACTAGATCTGCCATAACCGCGGAGATCAAAAAGACCTTGTAAGAAAACCGGGTCTGAAAAATGTTGAACACCAAAGTGCCTTCAGCGATTGAGGTCGGAAAGAATCTCCCCGAGGACTTCATCCAGCCCTTTGTCGTGGCGACGATAAAGCTGAGGATGCTCTGGTGAGTCGCATGTAGCTGGGCAGGGAACTGAGAATTCCAGATGTCATCAGCGCTGTAAGCACCGCCAAGGAGGCTCCAAAGGACATGTAATGCGTTTGCGACGGCAATTGCTACGAGGCCCGCAATCGCAAGCCGAGCAACGTACTTATGATCAAATCTCAGATTTTTCGGCAGTTTCATCAAGGCTTCGTAGACCAGATCGGAAGATAATGCCGGGGGCAAATCGCGTTCAGATCCCTCTTTCGCGTAATCCACCCTGACAGTGTGAATCGGGGATGACCGCAACGCATTGTTGCAAGGCTAGCAGCGGGCTCTCGACGGTTCGCGCTTCTATACGAGAGCCTCGCCCAAAAATAACTACTCCTCGTGTCGAGATGTGCTGGCGCATGTCTTATCCCTGGTGCTCGTCGGGAACAGTATGTTTCTCGCCAAACCTCAGCAGATGCCATTGGACTGGAGGCACAAGTATTCGGCAAATCCAGAACTACTCAGGAAGACCCCCCACGGAGAGCCCGAGATCAAGAGACATCTGACCTTCGATGCGCAATGACGGCATACTCGCCCTCAACCCATCGATCCACTTCAAGCGACTCGGTTCCGTTGGGAAATATGACGCGTGCTTCATCAAAACCCTCCTCCATCAAGAGGGCCAACAGAACCTCGGGGAAGATGGGCCGCTCGTGCGTAAGGTCCGTCCAGAACGTTCGAAATGCCGGTACCGAATACGGGTTGACCGTCTCAAGAATCAAAACGCCACCCTCGCTCAGAGATCTATAGCTCTCCCGAAGAAAATGACGTAACTGCGAATAACTCAGGTGTTCAATAAATTGCGCAGAAAAGATTGTCGAGATACTTCCATCTTCTCGACTTCGAAGAAAAGCAACCGCGTCTTGCTTAATGACCTCATGGCCCTTTTCAGTTGATCTTTCTACCATCGATTCATCGATATCAACGCCTATGGCGTTGACTCCTGCATCGCGAAGGACATCTAGAAATTCACCGCGACCGCTTCCAATGTCCACAACAGTATCCGCAGGGTTAATGAGGCTTACGTAGGCCCTCATCCTGTTGCGGATAAGTTCTTCGGGTCCCCGGAAGATGTCCTCAAAGCTCGCATGTCCAAGGCCCTTTCGCGAATTCCCCCTGAATCCGAGGAACTCCTTGTCAACGCCCTCTCTCAGCGTGAAGGTCTCTGGATCTGACATATACGGAATCACCTGCAACTGTGCAGATTGGCTTTGACTGGCATCGGCCACTGTTCGTTCAATGTCGCGATTCCTCGCGTTCATCTCAGCAACAAGCCCGCTGGCATCGGCCACTGTTCGTTCAATGTCGCGATTTCTCGTGTCCATCTCAGCAACAAGCCCATTTAACGTTTCGATATTTGTGTTGAACTGAGACAAGATCTTCTGAACAAGATCGACCTTCATCCCGAGAGCTCGCGCACCTTGAGATTCCCGCGTTTGAGCATCTTCGAGACGGAGCAGGCTCTCCTGCATTGAATTCCACAGTCGGGCGAGGTGCTCGGTTCCCATCGCGAGCGCCAAATTGATTTCCTTTTGTTGATTGTCGCGTACCAGCATCAGCTTTCGCAAAATTCTGCGAGCAATGCGGCCGATCTTGTCGAAACGGGATCGTCCGTCATAGGCAATGGGCCGCGCTGCAAGCTCGATGAGCGGTGGCGTCACATCCTCCATCGCGGCACCTTCAGAGGTCCGTGCATTTTTAGATCCCTTCTCGGTACCAGTTTGTGCGCCTTTCGTAGAACCACTGAGAGCTGACGCGCCGTGACGGGCGTCACCATCAAGACTTTCGATCGCGTGCTGGTACCTCTCCAAAATAAACGAGGATGTCGCGTCCGGCGAGTGTTTCTCCTCCATATATTGGCGGGCACGACCGCCCACTTTTGCTGCTGCAGCCGGGTTCTCAAAGACGTACCGCATCGCCTTGGCCGCCTCGGAGATGTCGGGCTCGGCCCATCTCGCACCTGGCCGATACGGATCACACCCTTTGGGTACCAGACCATAGGTGAACGGGATCAGGTATGAATTATCGGCTTTCATGAAATCCATATTCCCCGAATATGCCGTCGCAATTACCGGTTTGCCTAGCGACATCGCCTCGGCAATAGTCAGACCTAGACCTTCACTTCTGTGCAACGAAACATAACAATCCGACTCGTTGAAGAGACTGACGTTGTCGTCGCGTTCCAGATACTTGTCAAGAATCACAATGTCTGACCTACCACGCGCGCGGATCCGTATCTTCTCGAGTCCTGCGAGCCGCTTGTCACCATTCAATGCCTTAATGACCAGAACTGGACCTTCGTTTGGCTGGAAGGCTTTGGTAAATGCATCAATGACGCCCAACGGATTCTTGCGGTCGAAGATACTCAACAAATCAAAGCAAAAGAGAAACAAGAATCCTTGGGGAATACCAAGAGTGGATCGGTCTAAAGCGGTCTCCACGCGGTCGACCTGCACCGTCACGGGGAGAGTGTAAACCGGTTTGAGGCCACGTGCGGCTATTGCCTCCCGTGTGAATTCACTTGAGGCCCATATCTCGTCGACATATTGAAAAGACGTATCGAACTCCTCCGGGAACTCCTCTATCTCCCATGCCCAGACACCGATGGTATAACGATTTCGAAAATATTCAGCTCCCATTCGATAAGCAAAATGGACAATTGAATCTGCATTCATGCACACGACATTGATCGCGTGACCATCTGCTTTCCGATCTATGAAATCAAGATTCTGCCGGTGGATCACATCTGTGATGGTTAGCGTTGAATACGGAATTCCTGAGGTCGCGATCGTTTTGATGGTGTTGCGTCCAAGTTCACCAACACCCATCTCAGCTTTGAAATACCCAGAAACCTGAATGCCACCTTGGAACACATCGGGTCGGCGACTCCCCGATCCAACGTTGGAGACGATTCCCACCTCGCCGAGGACCTTGGGGATCAGGCGTTGATCAAAGTTGCCTTTTGAGGATTCGTCCCAGCACCAGGCAACGAGGGCGGTGAGGCCGGTACCGGTCGCGTCCGGAAAGTGATGTTGAAGATCAGCTCGACCTTCATACATCTTCTTGAGATACCTCGAGATAACCTCTTTTTCGTCAGGGGAATTCAGCCAAAGAACAAACAGATCAGCTCGGTAAAACGGGTTCGGAGGAATCGGTGCCTCGTCAGCTTCGCCTTTGAGCAGAGCATCCCGATAGGCCTGTCGCATGTAGATGTCATATGGCATTCCGTTGTCAAGATTGGAATACCCGTATGTGTTCTCCGAGGTCTCGTCATAACCTTGCGCGAAAAGCTGCTCGGCATAGAAATCACAGAGAATTTTCAGATCAGGCGACTCTGAAAACAGTATCCGAGCGTTTCCGCCCTGGTATTTACTGAGAAGCTCGGGAACCCGGGGGTTGTATCCGCTGAAATGGAAAAAATTTATCGGGCGACCATCAATCAAGTACTGGTTCGTCGTTGGATCGAAGGCAAACCTGTACCCATGGAGATTCCAGTAGGCAACGTTGTAGGTGGGATCTTTGAGAATGAAAGCGTCAAACATTGAAGGTGCAAAGTCAACCCAACGTTGGTCAACGAACCGCATATTTACTGGCTCAGAGAGACATTCCCGTCGAAGTCGTTCCCTCCAAAACTTGAGAAAACGAAGTCCGGACAAGCCAACTCCGATGAAACCGAGATTATAGATCCCCGCTGCCAGAATCTCGCTCTCGGAGACACTCTTTCCATCACGCGGAATTGGTTGTATTGAATGAGGCGTTATGACAATCTCGTGCCGCTCCAGAAGTTCAACGATCTCGCCAAGAGATCGAAACACCATAATGTCGGGATCAAGGTAGATAACGGGTTCGTTCCATCGATCGATCAGCTTCTGCAAAAGCCAGGGTTTGACCGCCGTCGCGAACTCCGTCACGCCATAGAAAGCAGCCATCCTCAGCGCCTCTTGGTCGTCAATGCCTACTTCATCGAGGCGCAGTACCTCAAAATCTTCTTGAGCTGAAGCAGTTGACTTGTACCGATCGTCGATAACGAGAACAGAGAGGGTTCCTCCAGGATTTGTCTCAAAAAACGAGGAAGCAAGAACGCGCGCGAGGGAAAGATAGTTGCGCGCGATAATTGTACAAACGTGTATGGCCATCTAGAGAAGTCCTGTCGCACCTTGCCGGGATTATTTTAGACCTCCCCTTATCCTAGCCAGCGGCTGACAATTTCCTGATTCAACAAGACCGGATTTACTGCTTCAGATTGACCCTGAAGGCACGCCGCCCGATATTGAGTCTCTATGGCTCTTGAGTGTGCCAAGCACGATGATCCTTTTTCAATTTGCACATTGCGCCACAGCAACTCGCTGTGGTCGAATGAGCCATGATCAATCACTGGCGAGCCGGACCACTCTCTCCTGTCTCTTTGTCAAAGTACGACCCAGACAGTACCCATCATGGGCCAGGGAACCGCGCAGAGACTAAAACTGCGACCTTGCCAATGCACGCCCGGCTCCTCGACCTCCAAGAACGCCTTTGGGCCGAACATCGCAGGTCGCTGCTTGTCATCCTCCAGGGTATCGATGCCGCCGGCAAAGATGGCACGATTTCGCATGTCTTCCAGGGGGTGAATCCACTCGGTACTCGCGTTGCTGCATTCAAGGCACCGACATCTACCGAGCTTGAACACGACTTCCTCTGGCGTATTCATGCGGAGGTCCCATCTGCCGGTGAAATCGGAATTTTCAATCGTTCACAGTATGAAGATGTGCTTGTTCCCTATGTCCACGGACAGATCTCAAAGGATGAGCGCAACCGTCGAATTATTCACATCAATGAATTTGAGAGCCTGCTCACAGATTCAGGTACAACGATTGTGAAATTCTTTCTGCATATCTCAAAAGATGAGCAGCGCGAACGACTGCAAGAGCGCCTTGACATACCAAGCAAGCGCTGGAAGATGCAGCTTGCCGACCTCGACGAGCGCGCACTTTGGGATAACTATCAGGAAGCATTCGAGATGATGCTTGAGCACACCTCAACAGAGGTGGCACCGTGGCAAATTGTCCCGGCTGATCACAAGTGGTACCGGAACTACGTGGTGAGCACGATCCTGATTGACGTACTCGAAAACATGAACCCTCAACACCCCGATGTTCCAAGCTTCAAAGGTGTCGTCATAGAGCCCTGATCCCGGGAGAGTCCCGTTCAAGACTCTGCGCACCAGCGAACGAAGAGCTACCGGCAGTCGCGACACAGCCCGACGATCTCCACAGTGTGCTCGATCTCACGAAACCCATGGCGCCTCACGGTCACCGGTCATCCAGATGGCACTTGTTGCTCGCTCACCGAGGCCCCGACCTACACTTTGGACTGGGGAACGAACCGTATGGAAGCGACATCGAGCGTGCAGCTGACCAGTAAGGACAGGTCAGACGAGCGCCGCACCCGCATACAGGCACTTGCCACTGCTGCTCCCTTTGCCCTCGTGGTCGCAACAGTCGCCTTCAACCTCGTCACGCTGCATGCAGAGACCACACCGATCGCCTATCTCAATGACGGAACCGTGCATTCGGAGATGGTCCGCTTTGCCACCGCTCAGATCCGCGCCGGTCATTTCCCCCTCACGGGCTGGTTTCCCCTGCTTGGCGAGGGATCGCCACAGTTCATCCACTACCAGAGCCTTGGCGCGATGCTCACCGGCGGACTCGGCGTACTCATCGGGCCCAACGTTGCCTACGCCTGGGTGCTCTATCTCACCCTTGCGACCTGGCCGATCAGCATCTATCTCGCGATCCGCCTGCTTGGCTTTGACCGACTGAGCGCATCGTTCGGAGCAATGCTCTCGCCGCTCGTCGTCAGCACGCTTGGTATCGGATACGAACAGCAGTCCTATCTATCTATCGGATACGGCCTTTGGAGCCAGCTGTTCGCGATGTGGACCCTTCCCCTCGCATGGGGCTGGACGTGGCGGGCAACCGAGAATCGTCGGGCGATCCTGCCGGCCACCGTGTTCATCACCCTGACGATCGCGTTTCATTATTTCACCGGATACCTCGCGATCTTCGGCATGCTGATTGCCTTCCTCACCTCCGCGTCACCACTTCGCACACGGGTCCGCGGCTTTCTCGAACTCGCGATCTTTGTCGGATTGACGAGTGCCTGGGTCGTCGTTCCACTTCTCCAGCTTCGTCCCTTCGCGTCGATCAATGAGTTCCTGATCCATGGCCCGGACGTCAACTCCTATGGAGCGAGACGGATCATCTCCTGGCTGGTCACCGGTCAGCTGTTCGACGCGCACCGCCGACCCGTGCTCAGCGCGTTCGTCTTTCTCGGGCTGTCGATCACCCTGTTGCGCGCACGACACGATCGAAGATCGCGCAATCTCCTCGCCCTGTTTGTCCTCACGCTCCTCGCCTTCTTTGGCCGCACCACCTTTGGTGTGCTCTTTCGACTGCTTCCCGGCAGTGAGGATCTCTTCCTGAGGCGTTTTGTCATGGGGGTCCAGCTCGCTGGCATCATCGCAGCCGGGATAGGAATGGCGCCCGTTATACGCGCGATCGGTACAGCTGCGCGCACGATGCACGCCCGTCTCCACATCTTCGACGGATCGCGCGACAAGATCTGGCTGTTTGAGCGCGTCTGCGCGTTTGCGCTCGTCGTGTCGGTATTGATCCCCTGCTGGAGCCAGATCATTGCGATTGACCAGGCCGAGGCCACAAACATCGCCTTCCAGCACCGCGCCGACCAGACTTCAGGGGCGATCATCGCCCCGATCATCTCCGACATTGCAACACATGGGGGCCGCGTCTACGCGGGACTTCCCGTGCAGACAGGCGAAGTGGGTGGTTGGGGGTCGTCACTCACCGTCGGCAAGGTTCCGGTATTCAAGTACCTCACCCACTTCAACCTTGACGTCGTCGGATACACCCTGAGAACGGCATCGTTGATGACCGACCCCGAGGCCTACTTCGACGAGAACATCTCGAGCGACTTCCCGCTGTTTGGCGTCAGGTGGCTCATCTACCCACTCGACAAGCGACCACCTAAGGGCGCGACACTCGTCATGCGAAGGGGCGCATATGTGCTCTGGGAGCTGCACACGAGCGGAGTCATCCAGCTCGTCGACACCGTCGGTGCGATCTCCGCAGACCGGACCAATATCGGCGCGCGCACTGCAGCATTTATCCGCTCGACCCTCGCAGGCAGGGCACGCTATCTCACCGTCGGATTCAATCGCGCACCCGCACCGATGCCCACGCTGCCCGACAGATCAACGCCAGCTGGCCTGCCCGGGGAGATCACAGGTTCACACCTCGCGCTTGACCGTGGTTTCGCCTCGGCCAGCGTCAATGCGTCGCGCGCCTCGGTGGTGGTGCTGAAGGCCTCATTCGATCCGGGCTGGCAGGCAGAGGTGGACGGCCGACCCGCGAAGACGGAAATGATCGCTCCGGCCTATGTCGGCGTGAGGGTGTCACGCGGACATCACCTCGTCAGCTTCACCTACAAAAGCGACGCCCACGTCGGATCTCTGCTGCTGGTCCTCCTCGGATCCGCCACCCTCTGCATTGCTCGCTTCCTCTGCGCGAAACGTTCAAGAGAGCCGCGATCTTCCCGCAGAAGGTGTCTGAACACAGATTCAACTGGCCCCTGAATCCATAGGGGTCTGAGGTTCTCCCCTAAGTCTTCAACCGGCACTCCATGTGCAACGGGCGAGATCCACTCAAGAGAGGCGACACCAGGTTACATGGCTGTCTGGAGGAATTCCGTCAGCAGGCGGTGGATTCTCAATATCTCCTGGCACCACGAATCCCTGCAGACAATCTCCTTTCGATAAAACGCAGGTTGATTCGGTTCGCATACGTCGCTGTCTCGACGTTTATACCGGGTTATACTGATGGTATGAAGACAGCAATCTCTCTCCCCGATGACACATTCGACAGAGCATCGCGTCGCGCCAGAGACCTTGGAATGAGCCGGTCGGAGTTCTTCACCCGCGCCGCGAAGCGTTACCTTGACGAGCTTGAAGTCGAATCAGTGACCGAACAGATCAACCGGGCCATCGCCAGTATCGCCGGAGACGATTCCGCGACAGACGCGGTCGCCAAGGGCCACGCGCTGTTGGCCAGCGACTCCAGCAATTGGTGATCGAACGCGGTGGCATCTATTGGGCAGATCTCGGAGCGCCAGCTGGCTCTCGGCCAGCAAAAAGACGACCGGTCTTGGTGATCTCTGCCGGGACATACAACCAGAGCCAACTGGCGACTGTTCTCTGTGCGGTCATCACCTCCAACACTGACTTGGCAGCGATGCCCGGGAACGTGTTTTTTCCCGCGTCCGCGACTGGATTGCCACGTGATTCGGTCGTCAACGTGACCGCTTTGGTCACCTTGGAAAAGACAGATCTCGCCGAACAAACCGGTACTGCCTCGCTCCATCTCATGCAAGAGGTCGATCGCGGTCTCCGTCACGTTCTCGATCTCCGTTGAGGAGATTCACAACACTGACTGGACCAAATCGAAGACGGAACCCGGTCAGTGGAAGAGCGGAATGGCATGACTACCTCCAAGTAGATCGCGACCAAACTCTCACGTGTGGTCTACTTTTTAGGGGTCAAGGTCACGTCGCTCAGACGGTAATAACGTGAATCAGTTCTTCGAGGCCGACGAAGTCGCCCGGGTTGCGCGTATAGAGTTCCAGACCATTGGCGTGAGCGATTGCCGCGATGAGCAGATCCGCTATGCGCGATCGGTGCGTGCGGCCGCTACTGGCAACGGCCGCAACAATCTGGCCAAAACTTCGCGCGGCGGCTGCATCGAAGGGGATTGGCTCGAAGGTTGCTTCGGTTTGCGACAGGCACGCCTGACGAATTGATTGCTCGGTGACGGTGGACGCCAGAATTGGGTCGGCGGCCAATTCTGCAAGCGTGATCGCGCTGACCGCGATCTCCTCAGGCAGGGCTCTTTGGACCGAAGGATCATCCCAGTCGATGACGACCGAAGTGTCAAGTAGCCCCGTGGTCATCAAAGATCTCGGGGCTATCCCACTCCGTCCTTGGGGGCGGAGAGGGATAGCCCCGCTGGGCCGCTAGGCCGAGATTGCGACCACAAGGTGATATGTTTACGAACGTGTGTTCGATGACCGTGCGGTACACCTATCGGTTGCGCGTCTCCCGATCCCAGGCCGAATCGCTCGAGCAGGTCTTTGACACCTGTCGCTCGGTGTGGAACCACGCACTCGGGCGGTGGCAGTCCGCGTGGCGCGACGAGCATGTGACACTCCGGTATAACGCGTTCAGCCGAGAGCTCACCACTCGACGAGCCGAACTCGACTGGTTGGGTTCCGTGCCGAGCATCCCCGAACAGCAGGTGCTCAGAGATCTTGATAGGTCGATCTCTGCGTTCTTTGACAAGAAGAACGCATCCGGCTCTCCGAAGTTCAAGAAGAAGGACCGCTATGCCACGTCACGTTGGACCCGTCGTGGGTTCCGGGTAACCGGAACGGGCGCAGGAGCTGCGAGAGACCGGCTCTCGGTCGCCGTTGCTGGCGGTCGCACCGAACTGAGGGTTGTCTGGAGTCGTCCGCTCCCCTCTGAGCCCGCGAGTGTGACGATCTATCGAGACACAGCCGGCCGCTACTTCGCCAGCTTTGTCGTAAAGATCGACGTGCCCGAAGAGCGGGTCTCGCCGACCGGAGTCGCCACTGGGCTCGATGTCGGACTCACCAGCTTTGTCACCACCGAGCATGCACAACACGACATCGCAAACCCCCGTTATGCCCGCCACGCTGCGAAGGCTCTTGCGCGCTCACAGCGGAACGTTGCTTCGAAGAAGAGGGGATCTTCAAACCGCAAGAGGGCGAAGACACGCCTTGCACGTGAATACGCCAGAGTCGCCAACCAGCGCCTTGACTTCCACCACAAGAGCGCTCGCAAGCTCGTGTCTACCTATGACGCGATCGGCGTCGAAGACCTCAAGGTGAAGAACATGATGGCGCGCGCAAAGCCGGGCAACCGGCGACGAAAGGCCGGTCTCAACCGCTCCATCGCGGATGCGTCGTGGGGCCAGTT
>DATLTI010000291.1:0-4417 GCA_035533675.1 Acidimicrobiales bacterium
TTGATGCAGATGGGTAAAGGACTTACCCGAACCGGATGATGTCATCCGCGCGCCTCCACAGGTCTTGGCACTGCCGCTGCCCACACCGGGTGGACGAAGTTACAGAGATGTTATTTATCAAAATCAACTTACCGCACGCTCGAGGAGCGGGGCAGAGATTATTGCAAACAACGCCTTGGACATCTGGCTCCGGGCAACAAACCTTGCCTCCGGCGCGCCGTCGGCCAAAGGTTCACGTTAGAGGTAGTTGCCTCCGCCGCGGAGCCGCTGCTGGGATGAGTCGCCCGAAGGCAACGAGCGCCTACGCATCTCTTCAAGCTGGTTCTGCGCGGCGACCTGCTGCGCGAAAAGTGTTGCCTGTATCCCGTGAAAGAGTCCCTCAAGCCATCCCACCAGCTGGGCCTGCGCGATGCGTAGCTCTGCATCGGTTGGGGTGGGCGACTCAAATGGCAGAGCAAGTCGGTCGAGTTCCTCGGCGAGTGTCGGGGAGAGCGTGTCTGCGAGTTCGCGTACCGAGAGTTCGTAGATCTCTTTCAACCGCACCCTGCTTGGCTCATCGAGTTCTGCTTGGCGAACCTCGTCGAGAAGTTGTTTGATCATCGACCCAATGCGCATCACCTTCGCCGGTCGCTCGACCGACTCCCCTGCCTCGGAATCGCTAAATCCCTGTTCATCCTGGGGATTCGTTATGACAACTGTCGGCTCGGCCGCAGCTTGGCCATCGCCGTTTATTCGCTCAAGAGGAATATTGACCTCACTCATTGTCTGCTCCGTCACTTTTCCAATTAGGCGCTCGAATCGAGTTCGAGGCTTGTCGAATTGATGCACCACCGTTGCCCGGTCTCCATCGGGCCATCGTCAAAAAGATGGCCGAGATGACCACCGCAGGACCGGCACGTCACCTCGATGCGCACCATGTTATGACTGACATCTTCGTGGAGCGCAACGCGTTCTAGGTCAAGCGGCGCGGAGAAACTCGGCCATCCCGAGCCCGAATCGAACTGCGTCTCGGAAGAGAACAACGCTGCGCCACAGCCAGCACAGCGGAACATCCCCGAATACACCGGATGGGTGTATTCACCTTCGAACGGTTGATCCGTTCCCTTTTCCCGCAGGACGCGATACTGCTGGCGCGTGAGTCTCTGGCGCCACTGATCTTCGCTCACCGGCTCGCGATGTTCCTCCGTTGCCATACAAGACAGGGTAGCGAGTCCTCAAGCGCATCGCACACGGACAATTTGACGAGGAAATCGTGCATTTGCCAGACGGCCAGCGCTGATCAGACAAGTGGCCACGGATAGGCACGGTAATCATCTTCGGGCGCTGGATAGGTTCGATATTGAAGATAGAACTGTGCCCGCTCAACAAGTGCGATCACCTCAGAACCGTCAAGAAGCTCAGTCAGGCGCGGAGGAGGTTCACCGAGGACGATCTCACACGCCTGCAATACCTTCTCTGGAAGCGCCTCGCCGGCGAAATCCCACATCACCGTGCGCAGCTTGTTATAGACATGAAAACACAACCCGTTGTCAATTCCCCAGATTCTGCCGCCCCTGTCAATCAACAGGTGGCCACCCTTGCGATCTGCGTTGTTCGCAAGCAGATCAAAGCCAGCGATCAGCTTGAGCTCGAGTCCATGCCCGCCCGCCTCCATAAGGGTGAAGTAATGCTCGGCAAAATCTGCGTCGATGAAGCGCTGGAACGAGCCCGGCCCAAGTGGCCCATCCTCTCGTTCAACGGTCTCGGGAATTACATCAAGACCGGTCGCGACCGATAGCTCATAGGCAGCGATCTCGCGGCGAAAAAGGCCACCGGGAAAGTCCCGCAACGGGCGTTCCCCCTGTCTCGGCTTGTAGATTGCCCTGCCCTCAAGATCATCGACGCGAACTTCGACGAGAAATGTGGCGTTCGAACTCCAAGGCATCTGCCCGAGGACGGTGACCTCGCCAGAGGAGAGCAACCTCAGCCAGTCACCGGTCTCGCTGACCGAAGAACTCACGTGCGAGGAGCACCATGACCATTGGTACGCGGACAGTTGTGACCGCGAGGATCGAGCGGAAAACCACACAGTGGACACGGAGGTCTTCCGGATTCGACGAGTCGCGTACCAATGATCGCAAGACCGACCGCCTGTTCTCTTGTCAAAGAGAACCGCGCCTCCGCGCGCTCTTCCCCTTCGTTGTCTCGCGAGACCTCCTGGGCCATGAGCAAAATCCGGTCCTGATCGGCGTCGTACGCGACCCCAAGACCGCCAACGACAAATGAGGTCTCGATGAAAACCTCGAGATCTGCTGCCCCCTCGTCATCGATATGTCCTGGTCGCGCGAGGTCCTGGAGAAGCTCTCCGAGATGGATCGCGAGCGCCGCAACCTGTTGCTTTTCCACTTTGAGCGTGACGACGACCTCACCCTCGCGCGCCTGGAGATAAAACTCGCGCTGTCCTGGTTCACCGACTGTGCCAACGATCACCCGCGAGGGGTTTTCAAATTCAAAAAAATTCGCCATTGCTACGTTCTTATCCTCTTCGTCGCCTGTGAAGTACTACTAGAAATCCGCTGTCTCGGTCGTGTTTCGCGCGAAGGGGCCGGTGCCGCTCCAAATCCAAGTTGTGCAAGTTCGCCGGTTGAATTCACCGCAAGCACCGTCGGTGCCCCGCTTCCATAGGCTACGACGGTAATCGAACATGGAGAGATCACTGTTCGCTGCATGAGATCGAGTGGGACTCCAAGCGCGTCGGTCACTGCGACCTTGATCGGATCGGCATGGCTCACGAGAACAATCACCTCGCCGGGATGCTTCGCACAGAGCCGCTCGATGGTTCCAGCAATCCGTGCCTGCATCTCGACAAATGATTCGCCACCAGGGAAACGGAACCCCGATGGGTGTCGCTGTACACTCTGCCACTCGGGAAGCTTTGAGAGTTTTATCAGCGCCTCTCCAGTCCAGTCGCCAAAGTCGCACTCAAGCAGACCACGCTCGATCCGCACGGAATGACCGACATGCCTCGCGATCGCCGAGGCAGTCTCTCGAGCGCGCTCAAGCGGGGAGGCATAGATCGCCCGTACTGATCCAATGCCTGCAAGGCGCTTGCCAGCAAGATCGGCCTCCAAAAGACCGCGTTCGGAAAGATGCAGGCCCTTTGCGCGACCCGGCAGAACTTTTCCGGTTGTCGGGGTGGTTCCGTGACGGACAAAACAGAGGATGGTCGGCTTTGTCGGTGCTGTCGAGGTCCGTGCCATTGCGTTCACACTTTCATCATCGAAACATTCCACATCGCAAAGACGCGACGCGTGGGACCTGCAATGTCTAGGATTTCAGCGCCGCGAGTACCTTCTCCGCGTGTCCATCTGCCTTGACGTGATACCACGCTCGCTTGACCTTTTGGTCCGGGCCAATCAGGAAGGTCGACCGAATGACGCCAATCGTGGTCTTGCCATAGAGAACCTTCTCGCCATAGGCACCATAGGACTCCATCACCTTATGGTCTTGGTCAATCAGGAGCTGGAAATTCAGACCATATTTGGCACGGAACTTTCCGTGTGACTCAGCTGAATCTGCAGAGATGCCGAGAATGACTGCATCGTCTGTCGCGAAATCGGGAAGCAGATCGTTGAACTGGCAGGCCTCTTTCGTACAGCCTGGTGTGTCATCTTTTGGATAGAAGAAGATAATGACGTTCTTGCCTAAAAGATCACGAAGAGCAATGGTATTCCCCTCTTGGTCAAGGAGTGAAAACTCCGGAGCCAGATCTCCCTCTACGAGCTTTGCCATCTCTCTCTCCTTCGCGATGCAGATTTAGTTAGACACAAACATTGATTGATGTGGTCATCCATGAGGTTAGTAGTCACGCCTCTCCCGGCGACAGCGAAAAGTGCCGACAGCTGCCTCCCGGCTTGCCCAGGACCGAGAACGCGATCAAGAGGCAATGAACCGGTCGCCGATGGGGTCAAAGAAATGAGAGACTGCAGCAATGACCGGCAATTCGACCTTCGCTGAGCTTGGCGTTGATCCCGCGCTGGTGGAGGTTCTCAAACACCAAGGAATCATCTCCGCATTTTCGATTCAGGAGATAACGCTTCGCGAGGCGCTCGCTGGTCACGACATCTGCGGAAAGGCAAAGACAGGATCGGGCAAGACGCTTGCCTTTGGCATTCCAATGCTGATGCGTACTCCGCGCGCCCATGATCGCTTTCCCGCCTCTCTTGTTCTTGTGCCGACCCGAGAGCTGGCAACTCAGGTGACCGAGGTGCTCGAACCACTCGGGAGGGCAATTAAACGCCGGATCGGTGCGGTCTATGGAGGTGCAGATCTCGATGCCCAGGTGCGACTGATCGCCAAGGGCCTTGATGTCGTCGTGGCGACACCGGGAAGATTGATTGACCTCGTCGACAAGGGTGCCATCAACCTCGAACAGATC
>DATLTI010000292.1:0-2569 GCA_035533675.1 Acidimicrobiales bacterium
GTCATCGCCTTGGAGCCCGAACCCTTCTTGCGAAAAGCGGCAGAGCTCGCGACGAGCAACAGTTCGATTCCCATTCGCATTATCGAGGGCAGCGCGGAATCACTCCCTTTCCCTGATGCGAGTTTTGATGCAGCAGTGATCGCGCTCGTACTTTGCAGTATCAACGACCCGTCACTCGCACTCGCAGAGATCCACCGCGTGTTGAGACCAGGAGGTGAGCTTCGCTTTTACGAACACGTGGCGTCATCCACCGAACCTCTGCGTCGTTACCAACGACTTGCCTCACCACTGTGGCAGCGCGCGGGAGGCGGCTGTCATCCCGACCGAGATTCAGAGAGCCTGATCAATTCAGCGGGATTCACCATCAGCGAGATCGATCACTTTGACTTTCAACCAGGACCGGCCTTCCCGATCGCGCTCGTACGGCCACACATCCTCGGCATTGCGCATTCTCGCTGATCTCATCGGCGAAAGACACTGGCCTCTATGAAGACTCACGCGACGAAGCGTAGATAAGCAACTGCTGGAGAAGTTCGAGTCGCTCGGGGACGACCCTCCACCAGACCCACTTTCCACGCTTTTCTCCGACAAGGAGACCTGCCTCTGCGAGGATCCTCGTATGGTGCGAGACCGTCGGCTGGCTTCGCTTGGGTGGACCCTCAAGGTTGCAGCTACATACTTCGCCCTCGGTCGCGGCGATCGAGAACAGTCTCAGCCGGATCGGATCCAAGAGCGCCGCGAACACGGTCGAAAGAGCAAGAGCGTCCTCGGTGGAGATCGCTGCATTGACGAGTGTGACGCAGCACGGATCGGCGCGCAAGGTTGGTCGAACATATTGCAACGCGAGAACGCTCAGACAACGTCCCCAGACACTCGCGTATAGGTGGTAATCGCGTCATAGTCCTTGTGTGGACCAACGACATGCCAATGCTCCTCAAAAGAACACATCGATCCGGCCACGATCTTGATGCGATAGGTATCGGGCGCACAGATATGTGTATCCTCGCAGGTCCCGGACGATAGGTCGAGATCGACAAAATGGCGTCCGTCAAGAAAAAATAGCGAGACCGACCCGTCATCTTTTCTTCGATACTCAAGGCGCCGACGGGCTGAGCCAACATGGTCTCCCAGTTGAAGCTCACCCTGTTCGTCATAGATCGCGCGCTCAACGACACCACCTCTCATCAGAGACGGATCCGGAGACAGATGGCTGACACCGACAAACGTTCCACCCGAAGCGTTCCGATGATCGTCGATAGACCGTTCTACACCCCAACTGCCGAGCAGGTACGCGAGGGTGTCGTGGATCTCCACGATGCTCAATCTACCGACTCTTCTGTCAAGACAATCCCGCGACTGATACAACCCCGACAACGGTTCTTTGGGGGGCCTATATGACTGCGACTACCCAGGAGTCTGGTGGTTCTCGATTCTCAGCGAACGCAAGCAGACCTCTTTGAGATCGCCATCAAAGGTTGATCCAATGAACATCGTCGCGGACCACGCACCGAGATTTCGATAGAGCGCTCCACCGGGTTCAGACAATGACCAGACCGCAATCGCTGAAGCGGTGCTGCGAATCGTTTCAGTCCCTGCGCGCCAACACAGACGCATCGCGCGTGAGGCAAACGTAGCTATCGCGCGCTTCCTCAAACAAAGCTGACCTGACTCTTTGAGTAGGTGCGCACAACGACACGCCCCTCAATGCAACGATCGCTCTTGTTGGGAACGCTCCTCAACAAGGTCATACTCACGTACCCACGCAGGGGCATGGCGCTCGGCCCAGAGACGATCGATACGGCCGCTCAACATCGACCAAAGAGCGCGCGGATTAAAAAGCGCAAAGCCAATGTGGCCAAAGACCAAAAGTGCTACCAAGAAGGCAAACCAGTCATGGACAAATGTCACACCCTGGCGAATCGAAACCGGAAACGGGTTGGGAAAGCGCAGCACCAGCCCCGTACCGAGCAGCACCACAAGTCCTGAAATCGAAAAGATTGCATTGAGCTTCTGACCGGGATTGAACTTCCCAAGCTCGAGCTTCATCCGGCGAGTGCGGTCAAACCAGCGCCATTCGCGTTGATCAAACCGGGTCAGCCGCATCACGTCCTTGCGCAACATCACTCCCCAACGACCCCATAGCGCAACGAGAAGCGGGACTAGCGCGAGGATGCCGCTCAGCGTGTGAATGTTCTCGATCAACAACCTTTGACCGACGCGCACCGAGAACGAGGGAAAATACAGGATCGCTCCGGTGACGATCAATGTCAGAACGTCAAGCGCGGTGACCCAGTGAAGAACGCGCTCCGTCACATCAAAACGCCTCAGCGACACGGCCCTTGGTGCCGGGGCTCGTTCAGTCAACTGGCTTATCGCTTCGTCCATTCGACCGACCGATCCAGCCCTCGACCTCGTATCCGTTCTGTTCCCAGAATCCAGGCTGTGCCGCTTTGACAAGATTGATGGACTTCAGCCATTTGGCTGACTTGTACCCATACATCGGCGCGACATAGAGCCTCACTGGACCACCATGTTCGGGCGCAACGGGTGCTCCGAGCATCTCGTAGGC
>DATLTI010000293.1:0-1178 GCA_035533675.1 Acidimicrobiales bacterium
AAACAATGGCGCAACCAAGCTTGCTGTTTGATCACTGGCAATCTGTTTTGCCTCAAGAAAAGCAGTGAAGAGATCGAGCGTTACCCAGAGATAGCGCATGAAGATGTCTTTTCGTACGACCACAAGTGATTGACCGGAAAGTGAATAGCCCCGACTTTTGTAGAGACTCCATTCCTTGGAAGGATGGAGCACATGGCAAGACCCAGGAAATACTCATCCGAGTTCCGCGATCGGGCAATGAGGTTGGTCCTAGAACATCGTGAGGACTATGCCTCCGAATGGGCCACGATCGTCTCGATCGCACACAAACTCGATCTCAATCCCGAGACGCTGCG
Source organism: Acidimicrobiales bacterium (assembly GCA_035533675.1). Classification (GTDB taxonomy): domain Bacteria; phylum Actinomycetota; class Acidimicrobiia; order Acidimicrobiales; family Bog-793; genus CAIVND01. The sequence goes on from DATLTI010000293.1 coordinate 336, forward strand.
CAAATGGATCCGACAGTCCGAGATCGACGGTGGCCTACGACCCGGCATCGCGACCGGTGAGCGAGCGCGCATACGCGAACTTGAGAGAGAGATCAAAGAGCTGCGTCGGGCGAACGAGATCCTGAAAGCAGCCTCGATTTTCTTCGCGACCGAGCTCGACGGTCAACCCAGGAGGTCATAGCGTTTATCGATGTCAACCGACATCGATGGGGAGTCGAGCCGATCTGTAGAACCTTGCAGTTTGCTCCCGCAACGTATTACGCGACAAAATCCCGTCCAGTCTGTCAGCGACGCATCCGTGACGAGGTGCTCAAGACCGAGATTGTCCGTGTCCATGCAGAGAACTTCGCGGTCTACGGGGCAGACAAGGTTTGGAACCAGCTGAACCGCGAGAGCATCAGAGTTGCCAGGTGCACAGTCGAGCGCCTGATGCGCGAACTCGGACTCCAGGGCGCCCGTCGTGGCAGACAGTTCAAGCGCACGACCTTTGGCGATGAGTCTCTTCCCCGGCCGAGTGACCTCGTCGACCGACACTTCGTCGCGCATGCGCCGAACCGTCTCTGGGTTGCGGACCTGACCTACGTGAAGACCCATTCGGGCTGGGTCTATGTGGCCTTTGTCATCGATGTGTTCAGCCGCTATGTCGTCGGCTGGCAGATCTCGACCTCGCTGCGCAGTGACCTTGCCATCGACGCGTTGGAGATGGCGATCTTCTCGCGCTCTGCCAATGACCTCACGGGACTGGTGCACCACAGCGACCGTGGGGTGCAATATTTATCTATCCGATATTCCGAACGCCTCGGCGAAGCCGGTGTTGTTGCCTCAGTCGGTTCGAGGGGCGAC
>DATLTI010000294.1:0-8510 GCA_035533675.1 Acidimicrobiales bacterium
CGCGAAACGCTGGCGCGCTGCGTCTTCGTCGCCAACAGCCTCGACGGTTGGTCGTTGAATGATGAGCATCTCAATGGCTCCTATAAGACGTGAGGTTAGGGGTGCTTACTTCGAGTACAGCTCAACGATGAGCTGCTCTCGGACTTGCGTGTCGATCTGCCCGCGCTCAGGAAGAGCACGAACCTTGACGGCGTTGCCGCTGTCTTCTGATTCGAGCCAGCCCGGAATTGGGCGGTCGATGGTATCGAGATTCTGACGGATCGTGATCAGGTCACGCGCCTTTGGCGCAAGACTGACCATATCGTCGACGCGAAGCCGGTACGAAGGGATCGTGACGCGCTTTCCATTCACGAGAACGTGTCCGTGCGAGACAAGCTGACGTGACTGGGTCCTTGACGTTCCAAACATCGCCCGATAGGTGACATTGTCAAGGCGCAGCTCAAGCATGCGCAAGAGGTTCTCGCCAGTAATACCAGCCTGACGGTTCGCCTCTTCGTACATGTTGCGGAACTGACGCTCGAGTACGCCATAGATACGACGTGCCTTCTGCTTCTCGCGCAGCTGCGTCTGATACTCAGAACCCTGACGCATGCGGTCGCGGCCATGATCCCCGGGAGGGAACGGACGACGCTCAATTGCGCACTTGGGGGTCTCGCACCTCGCTCCCTTCAAGAACAGCTTTACCTTTTCGCGGCGGCAGAGTCTGCACGCCGGACCCGTGTAGCGAGCCATTATTCTCCTTTCGTCTCGCTATACACGACGCCGTTTTTTAGGACGGCAGCCGTTGTGCGGGATAGGTGTGACATCTTTGATTCCAGTGACTTCGATGCCTGCTGCGGCGATCGAGCGAATTGCTGTTTCACGACCAGAGCCTGGTCCGCGAACGAGGACATCAACACGGCGGACGCCATGCTCCATCGCCTTTTGTGCGCACTGCTCGGCGGCCATCTGCGCGGCAAACGGAGTGGACTTTCGTGAACCTTTGAATCCGACGTTGCCGGCCGAGGCCCATGCGAGGACGTTGCCCTCCGAGTCGGTGATCGAAACGATGGTGTTGTTGAACGAACTCTTGATGTGCGCAACGCCAGTAGTGACGTTCTTGCGCTCACGGCGACGTGGACGGCGACCGCCCGGTTTCGTGGTCTTTGCCATTACTTACGGACCTTCTTCTTTCCGGCAACCGTCTTTTTCGGGCCCTTGCGAGTTCTGGCGTTGGTGTGGGTGCGCTGGCCGTGTACCGGAAGACCCCGACGGTGTCGGATTCCCTGATACGAGCCAATCTCCATCTTGCGCTTGATGTCTTGTGCGACGTCACGCCGAAGGTCTCCTTCGACCTTGAGGTTCGCGTCGATGTAGGTACGAAGTCGTGCGACCTCTTCATCGGTCAGATCGCGGACGCGTGTATTGCGGCTCACCTCTGCAACATCGCAGATCTTCTGTGCGGTCGAAAGACCGATGCCAAAGATATAGGTCAGTGCAATCTCAAGCCGCTTTTCGCGGGGAATGTCTACGCCAGAAATACGTGCCATGAATTAACCCTGCCGCTGCTTATGGCGAGGGTTCTCACAGATCACCATGACGTGCCCATGGCGTCTGATGACCTTGCACTTCTCGCACATTGTCTTCACACTTGGATGAACCTTCACAACCGTCCCTCTCCGTAGATCACTACGAATCCGTTTACCTCTGAACGCTGAATGAAATGCTTCGTCAACGACTTACTTGTACCGATAGGTGATGCGTCCACGAGTCAGGTCATACGGCGTGATCTCGACTTGGACTTTGTCTCCAGGAAGAATGCGAATTCTGTGCATCCGCATCTTTCCTGAACTATGCGCAAGAACTTTGTGACCGTTCTCGAGCTCAACGCGAAACATTGCATTCGGCAGTGGCTCGACAACGGTGCCCTCGAGCACAATCGCGTCTTCCTTCGGTTTTGACAGGTCGTTCTCCTCAATCTCTTCTCACTCGTGGATCGGCCGCGTGCCCATCCACTATGTACTTGTCGCTTGTTCCTTCAGATGTCCCACCGCCAACTACACGGTCTTCTCGGCGCCACAAGGGCACCAAGGAAGGCAGGGCAAAAGCCCAGCCGCATCCGAGGCGAGGGTCCAGCCTACCAGCTCCCACCGGGTGGTGTCACGTGGCAAGCGGCTCAACGAACTCCCGGTCGGAATCGACCCTCCCAGGGCATGGCAACCTGAGGGTATACCAAAGCGACTCGGCAAGTCGCGCGACCCCAACCGGGTCTCTCTGGCGACCCATGAGCTCCCCTTTGGCAACCTCCTTATCTGCGGGACCGTCGTCGGCCATGGTCGTCGTGGACACCCTGGAGTTGAAATCCACGTCGACCGTACTAAGGCACATACCCGGGGGTCGAGCACCGAGGTAGCGCACGTACGATGAGACCAAAGAGCAGAGCCGTAGCCGATCCCGGACTCGTCGCTCAGGCGAACCGGGTGCGCTTGAATCCTTGAGACACGAATCGATCACTGGCGCTCACTCGGCGGCCAATCAGGCCCCGAAAGGTCGACGAGTCCGATGTTTTTCGACGCGCCGACCGAGCACCCCGTTCAGCCCTAACCCGAACGAAGAGCACGGTTCGTTGAGTCGCTCTCTTACGGAGATGTTCACCTACGACCCATGAGGTCCCCCTCAACGATCTCGTCGGTGAATGGGCCGGAACATCTCCCTTCTATGGGATGAAACCGCAAAAGCAGCCCGGCATTCGATCTCGGTGGTGATTCAGCGTCTGTCCGCGATCTCGGCCTCGATGTGCCGAAGAGGTGCAACCGGCCCTCCCATGGAACGTGCATCACAATATCGCTGCCTCGGACCATCAAGGGTGATCGCGACGGGCACGGCTACTTAAAGTGAAGCCGATTCAATGCTGATTGGATCGAGTAGACATACGCCTCCGCCGTATACGTTGCCCCGGAGATTCCGTTGACCTGAATGCTCTGTGCCGAAAGCACCTCGCCTTTGAGCACTGGAAGTACCTGGTTGGCTATCTGCTGTGAATAGGACTCGGCGGTCTGGAGTCCCACCACTTCAAGTCCAGTGATCTTTGCTGCCTGGACAGTGACATGAACCGCGAGCTGGCCATATCCGTATTGTTCCATGCTCCCTGTTGCACTTCGAACTGCGGTCGAAACGCCTCCATTCGGCGTCGTGGTGGTGGGAACGACCACTGTGGACCCCGTCTGTGCCGGGGGAGTCGAAGAATTTGTCGTGTGCTGTATGGGAGTGGTTGTAGAAGACGTTGAGTTCGATCCACCGGTGTTCGCGATAGCACCAGCACCGGTAGGAGTCTTGGTTCCGCTTGCGTGGAAAGCCACGGCGCCGACGAATCCAACTGCAGCGGCAGTGACAATGATCGACGTTTGACTTCGTTTCATATTTGTCCACCATCCTCGCCGATACATCGAATATTGGGAGAACACTCAAGAGATGAAATGAACCTTGTGGCCATCAGATATACCTTGCGACTGATCACAGTGAGTACACCTCCGCATGGATATTTTCTTTAGGGACTCCGATGCGATTGAGATGCGCTACGACGTGCAGCACAAACGGTTCCGGACCGGCGACAAATGTCTCACGCTTGTTGAGGTCGTCAACCAATGTTGAGAGCCTTTCAACAGGGAATTCCTCGCGGGTTCCCACGACCTCATGCAGGCGGCCGCCACGTTGCTTCACAAGATTCTCGATCTCGTCGTGGAAGACAAGTTGATCTTCACTAGAAACGCGGAACACCACAACGGGTCGGCTTGACTTGGGAAGATCCTCAAGAAGCGAAAGGATCGCGGTAACACCGATCCCGCCGGCGATGAGAGCAACCCGTCGAGTGTGCACCGCGTGTGAAGTAAGAGTGCCGTAAGGTCCCTCGAGACCGACACGTGTCCCAACAGCCAGTTTGGCGAGCGCCGAGGTAAAGTCACCGACCTCTTTGACAGTGAGCCGCAGGTACGGAGGATTCGGACGCGTTGAGATCGAGAATGGATGTGCCTGCCACCACAACTTTCTCACAAGAAAACGCCATTCAAAAAACTGTCCACCCGATACTTCAAGTCGCTCGAGATTGCGTCCCTTCAAGATGATCGAGAAGACTCCAGGAGCCTCGGGACGTACTTCGTCAATGACCAGCCGGTGACGCGCCGAGCGATAGACCGGTAGCCAAATGCGATAGGTGAGAACAAGTCCAGCGGCTGCTGCCCAACAGGCAGACCATATATTCTTGGTGAGACCGTGACCGACAAATGATGGTCCGAGTACGACTTCGTGGGCAAAAGCGAGAGCAAGAGCGACGTACATGAACAGGTGGAGCGCCCACCAGACTTCACGACGCAACCGTCGACGCACGGAGTGTATTGAGAGCACGCCCAACGCAACAATGACGCCGAATCCCGCGGTCGCGACAGCCATATCGGGAAAGGTGTTCACCAACGTGCCGAACTCATGGAAAATTCCAGATCGAGCTGACTGTGCATATCCGATTGTCAGAAAGATGACATGTGCAGCGATAAGAACGATCGGCCACGGTGCCACCGTGCGGTGCCATTTCAAAAGGCCATCCTGGCCGAGAACGCGCTCAACAAATGGGATTCGACTAATCAACAGCACCATGACGAGAAGAAGATAGGTCCCGGCCATTCCTGTTAGGTTTCCGAGAAACAGCGCCATGCCGCCGGGTGCTGAAAGTTGATGTCGACTCGTCGCCGTGAATGCCAACCCAACGGTGAGTCCGAATCCGGTGGACACGACCGCGACGGCGATATCTACCATTCGCGGTCGAGGTCGCTTTGACTTTGGAGACACGAAAGCGCGGGAACGAGTCGCATTGGTCTGATTGCCTGATGCGATTCGCCGCGGCTGTGTCTGTGATTTTGGTCGGGCCACCGGCGCTTGCACACTCCTTGCGAATTCAATCTCGCCGAAGGCTACATGAAGGTCATCGGTAAGAGTACGTCGCCGAATGCAGTCCATTCGTGTCGCACACATCGCAAAAGCCCTGGGTGATGCGCTGACTCAATCACGTGGCGTCGGCTGCATGTCTCACAGGGATTTCGCAGCTCGCTTTGGTCCAAGGACATGGATAACTGGTGCGACAGTCGGTAAATATGCGCAGCGCCGGTCGATAGTCGCATCCGTCTTCGGCCCCTCTGCCGCGTTGATGCGGTGAGACAAACGGCGTGATCCAGAAAAAATTCCAGATCGTTCGATAAACCCCATTTTTTGCCACCACGGTGTAAACCAGCCATCACCGCCACGATGATCGAACGTCTCGCCATCACTCCCGCCTCAGACTGGAGCGCGTAGGCAACACCTCCGAGGTCCCTCATGGGTTGTCGCGAGATAGAGTGACCGCGCAGTTGTCACATTGCACACAACCCGAGGAGCGGAGTCATCCCAAACTCTTCAATCACCAAACGAATGCGCCGTCTTTGCTATCTTGACATGGCTCCAACGCTCTCACCGCCGACTCTGACGCGTCTCGTTATCGCAGCGATTCTTTCTGTCGTCAGCTCACTTGGCGTTGACTATTTGCTCATTAAAGCCATAACCACGCTCTATCCATCAATCCGCGGGTTTTCGCACTTTCGGGTATCCGATTATGGTTCGCTTACGGTCATCGGAATTGTCGCAGCGTGTGCCTCTTGGCCAGTTACGATCAATATTTCCTCGTTGCCGCGCCGACTCTTCTTTCGGCTCGCCATCGTCGCAACTATTTTTCTCTGGATTCCTGATGGCTGGTTGCTCTTGCGCCACGAGCCATTCTCGGCCGTGAGCACTCTGATGATGATGCACCTTGCTATCGCATTCATCACCTACAACGTTCTTACCCGTATTGCAGTTCCCCAACAGCTGCATTCCAACGCACGAAAAGATCAAGACCAATACATCGCGCTGTCGATGACCCAGATCGAAACTGTGGAGACATCGCGGACTGGTCGAGGCGTTCGTTCATCGACGGTCCATCGCTCAATCTGGATCTTCTTGTTAAGCGCAAGCTGTTTCGAATTCATAATCGGAGTTGCTGCTTTGATCTTGGTTCCGTACAGCCGACCCAACGCGTGGATCCCCGCGCGAGGTGAATTTGTCTACCTTACCCACGCCATTCTCGGCGGAATCCTTGCGATTGGCGCCTATGGAATTCTCGTTCCCGCACTCAAAGAGTCGCGGATCGCGCGGATAGGATCGATCGTCGGATGCTCGGGGGTCACGATCGGAGCTGCTGGCGGAATGCTTGCGATCTCTCATTCCTTGCGGCTAATCGGAATGGCCCTCATGTTGGTGGGTATTGCACTTGCATTTTTCGGATATCTGACACCGATCATCGAGCCATCCAGATCTGGCAGCGAGCGCAAGTAGTGGCGCTGCCCCTGCTCAATCCAGTGCACCGGTCTCACCCACGGCGCCCCGTCATGTGGTCGCGACTGCCAAAACTTCAAACTATCGAACTGGCCACGTGAAGCAAGGGTGCAAAGGACCGGTTAGCTCGAGGGCCATCGGTGAAAATTCTCGCCTGTGCTACGGACGAATGGCTGATTTTCGTCCGCAAGATGCCTTCGACGCGAGCGACCTGAGGCGAGCGCGTTCCAGACGTCCTCGGCTCTCTCGGAGCCAACATCGTCACACGCGGGTAAGCACCTCTGGTCCCTCTTCGGTAACGGCAATCGTATGTTCAAAATGGGCACTGAGACTGCCATCCGCGGTAATCACGCTCCAGCCGTCGTCGAGCTCGATCGTGTCGGGTCCGCCCACGTTCACCATCGGTTCGATGGCATAGACGTTGCCGACCTTCAGCTTTGGTCCGGGGTTACCGGGCCAGTAGTTCGGCACCTGGGGCTCCTCGTGCATGGCGGTACCGATTGCGTGGCCGACGTATTTGCGCACGACCGAATATCCGGCGGCTTCGGCGACGTTTTGCACCTCGCGGCCGATGTCGTGTAGTCGGTTGCCTTCACGCATGACCTCGATCGCTGCTTCGAGCGATGCCTCGGTAACCTCGATGAGACGCTTCGCGGCCCTGGAGATCTCACCGACGCCCATCGTGTACGCGGCATCACCGTGATATCCCTCGATGATCGCTCCACAGTCGACCGAGATGATGTCGCCGTCGACAAGGATCACCTCTGCGCTCGGAATGCCGTGCACGATCATATTGTTCGGCGACGTGCAGATGGTCGCTGGAAAACCGTGATAGTTGAGAAAGTTTGATCGGGCGTTGCGCGTTGCGATGACCTCGCGCGCGACCCTGTCGAGATCGAGGGTGCTGACTCCCGGGCGAACTGCGGCCTGGGTCTTCTCGATGATCTCGGCGACAACCTTTCCCGCCTTACGCATCTTCGCGATCTCTTCGGGTGTGCGAATCACTTCGAACTTACCCCGGGCGCGATCGCGCGTGCGACAAGCTGACCGAGCGCGAGGGTGAACACCTCATCAGGAGTGCCCTTGGCATCGACAGTGACGAGCTTGCCCGTCTTTTCATAACGCGAGATTAGCGGCGCGGTCATCATTTCATAGTCAGCGAAGCGCTGAAGAATTGCCTCCACCTTGTCGTCGTCTCTCTGTGTTACCGGTGAACCGCACAGATCACATGCCCATTTCACCTTCGGTGGTGATTTCAGCGAGTAGACCGCTCCGCACTCGGGATTGATGCAAACCCGTCTTGAAGAGAGTCGCTCAACCACAATGTCGGTGTCGACCTCAAGATAGATGACTGCGTCGATACCTTCGGGTCCAAGCAACGCGTCAAGCAGATCTGCCTGATGAATCGTTCGTGGGAATCCGTCGAAGAGAAACCCACGGTTGAGAAGATCTTGCACCACGAAGAGCTCATCAACAATGCGCATCACCAGTTCGTCGGGCACGAGTTTTCCGGTGTCCATATAGGACTTCGCCTCGAGCCCAACAGCCGTCTGTTGTGCGGCGGCAAAACGCAGCGAGTCACCGGTCGAGATATGAGGAATTCCAAAGTGCTGCGCAAAACTTGTGCACAGCGTCCCCTTCCCGGATCCCTGCTTACCGATAACGAGAAGACGCAGGCCGCGTGTCACTTGGTCAGAAAGCCCTCGTAGTTACGCATCGTCAGCTGCGAATCGATCTGCTTGTTCGTCTCGAGTGCCACACCGACACTGATCAAAAGTGTCGTACCAAAGAATGGAATCGTCGAGATATGCCACGCCGCGAGAATCAGCGAAGGAAACAGTGCCACGGAGGCGAGGAAGATCGACCCCGGAAGCGTGATGCGGTTCAAGATGCCAGACAGATACCGCTCTGTCGGCGCACCAGGACGGATGCCGGGAATGTAGCCGCCCTGCTGGCGGATCGAATCTGCCTGCTGGTACGGATCAAAGCTCACCTGTACATAGAAGAAGGTGAACAAGATGATGAACAGTCCATAGAGCGAGAGGTACATCCCGCCGGTCGGACTCAAGAGGTTGTTCTGTACCCAGCTGTGCAGGCCCTTCCAGGGCAAGATCGTCGAGACCAGCACCGGGATGTAG
>DATLTI010000295.1:0-12328 GCA_035533675.1 Acidimicrobiales bacterium
GGACTGGAGGATCGACTACAACATCAACAGACCACACAGCGCGCACGGCTGGAAGACCCCAGCTGCGTTCGCGGAGGAATGGATCACCAAAAACCAACTACAACTCGCATAGCGGGTGGACCATCAATTGGGTTCCCGTCAATCGCGTATCTGCTCTCGGCGCTGAAGCAGTAGCCGCTGCAAACTATTTAGGAGCTCCTCTGTGCGTGTGGAAAGGAGATGACGGCCCAGAAATTCGTGCCGCAATCGCTACTTATAACGCTTCATATCGAGTCATTGGGCACTGAGCGAAAGATCAGAACGGCTGACAGGTGATATCCATGTCTACGGGGTCACCATTACCGGACTTCGACCGATTCGCAGATCAATAGCGAGCCTGCAGGTAATAGGGTATAGCCGTCATCAGAGTATTTTCAATTCAATCTCGCGTAAGAGGAGATATTCCAGAGGTTGTGAGCAGCAGTTATGAAAGATTCACCGGTAGTCGTTTGGCAGTGACGCCGTATCGTCCAAAACGTGCTCCACCGACTTTGTGATTGCGATCTTCCGCAGTAGCAACGATGTGAAATCCGGATTTGCTCAGCAGACGCTCGACTGATTTGTCCGAGAAGTAGTTGATATGTTCTGACTGTTTGATAACGCCCCAACGCGGTATTTTTGAGCGATATTGGCGACTTATCCCTGTAATGAAGTCGCGCATGATGAAGATCAACTTATGGGAGGGATATCGCCTCACCCGATCGCCATAAGGCTTCTTAGCGTGTGTTGAGTGCGTTACGAATCGATCCATTGGGACTTCCACATAGAGGATGCTGTCTTCGGACATGACCTCGTGAAGGTCTTGTAGGGTTTGAACTGGATCGGTCAAATGCTCGAGGACGTGAGATACGATCACGAGGTCGACCCTCTGATCTCCGAGATCACTCAGCGAGCTAATCCGTTGAACCCCATCGTGTAACGGATGTTCAGAGAGGTCCAGAACAATGCGCCTGTTGATCTGGACGTCGGGGAAGAATTGACCTTCGTCACCTCCAAAGTCCACGGCGCAGTTGATCTCTTTCGCTAGTGCATCTTCAAGCGTAAGGTTCATGAACTTTTTGCGATCAATTATGGACTTTTCAGCCGACGTTGCATCATTGATTCTTTCGGTGTACCAGGGTTCCCAGGATCGTCGAAGACGCAGGTACTCCGGGGTTCTATATGCCGAATAAATCGAGGACAGTTCCTTTGGACCATATCGAATGGAGAAGAACTGAAAATCACACGCGTCACAGCAGAGTAACTCTGTGACTTGATCTTGAGGCATATGGGAACACTCGGAGATGAATGGAGCAATCACCCCGTACCCGAATAGCTCTGTATCTCCACCACAAATCGGACAGACTTGCGCAATGAAGTGGGTGGATTCGTACAAGTGGGCTACTCCTTGTCAATGCCTTGTGCCGGGGTGACGATGTGCAAGCAACAGATGGCTCGGTGGACGGGATTTGAGCCAGCCACCTTAGAGTCTAAGTGGTCCCGCCCATCGAGACATTGGTGTTGGCGTCCAGATTGCGCTGTAGAGCCACAACGAAAGACTGACTGCTCGCTCTGAGCCTTGGTATTTCCACGATTGAGGATTTTCGCCTCCGAGAGACTGCTTCATTTCGCGCAAGGTCACTTCGATCGACCAACGTCCTGAGCAGCGCGCAGTCACCTCGGCATGAAATGATTCACCGTCGTCGGTGACGAAGAAGCCGTTGGCACAGACTTGAGTGGGATCGCACATAATTGATCTGTACCGCGCGCTCGATGAGCTCAACGGTGCGGGCAGAGACGAGCAGCGCGAGGGTCCCACTTTTGGCTGTGCCGGATGGATATGGTCTATCGCGGGTTGTGCGGGGCATGCCTAGTGCCCTCATTCCTTCTGAGTGCGCCCGCAGGTAACGGCGGGAGCACTCATCATGTTCGGGGACAGGTCAGCACGCGCGGATGCTGGCTCTATACGTAGATACGTCTATGCGTATCTACGTATAGACGTAAATATGCCCTGGGGTCAATACGCGGTGTTCTCATCGGTCATGGACCTCGCGGCGATGGGCCATTCGGATGACCAGGACGAGAAGCTGGTCGTCGTTGATCTCGTACACGATGCGGTAGTTGCCGGTACGGACCCTCCACTCCCCCGAGCCACCGACGAGCCGGGTTGCAGCCGGTGGTCGAGGCTCGGTCGCGAGCAGTTCAAGGGCTGCTTGGATGCGGCGGCGAATGTCGGGGTCGAACTTGCGAAGTTCACGCGCTGCTGATGGTGCCAGGGAGACGCGGTAGGTCATATCAGGCCGAGATCGGCCTTGACTTGCTCCCAGGGAATCGGTGCCTCCCGCGTCGCTTCCATCTCGGCGCGGGCGGCCGCGGCGGCGCGAATGTCCGCCATGTCTTCGGCCAGCTCCATGATGGTGTCGAGGTCGTCAGCGTCGATGACGGCCGCGACACGCCGACCTCGACGCTCCAGGTAGACCGGCGTGTGCTCGTCGCGGGCACGGTCGATGATCGATGCCAACTGCTGACGGGCCTCGGAGACGGTGAGAGATGGATTGGGCGGCATGCACTAAGTGTACATGCCGCCGCTACACCGTACAACAGATAGGTTAGATGTACGTCGGAAGGCGGGCTGCCCCCGTTCGGGGTTGTGCCTGACGGGAACCCGATCGATGATCCGCCCGGATGAAGATCATGCACCTCAATGAGTTTGACGTACACCTGTCGTGCTTGTCCATGACCCGCAATGTGTGTTCGTGGAGATCTCCGTGAGGCGCCTCTTCATCGCCGAGCCAGCCCTATTGGAGCTATACGAACCGCGAATTTCCCTCTGTCCTCGCAGGCCTGAGGCACTGCGAATCTCAGGGTTCTCGTAGAGGTGCCGCATCCAATGTGCCGCGTCATTGATGTTGGGATCTGCCCAAAGAAAACCGGGCGTGTAGAGATCTTCAACTCCGGCGTTGTAGCGCAACTCGCCAATTTCGATCTCGCGGAGGTTGTAGCTGACCGGAAAGCTCGTGGTCGAAGTCGCGAAGTCACGACATCCTGAATAGTTTGTGGCAATGACCGGCTTGGCGAGAAACATCGCCTCAGCCATGCCAAGTCCAAAGCCCTCGGCACGGTGCAGGGAGACGTAGATGTCGCAGCAGTTGATCAACGCAGCCGTCTCTTCGGAGGTCAGATCCTCCTCGATGAGTACGCCGCTCACCTTTGTCAATTCATAACGCAGACGCGATGCGCCCTCGGAGTAGTGGTCGAGGTTCAGCGCCTTTATCACCAGTCTGACCCGGTTGCCTCGCTCCTCGCGGGTGAATGTGTCTCTGAAAGCCTCAATAACTCCCCACGGGTTTTTTCGTGCAAAGGTCGAATGCGCGTCAAAGCTATAAAGAAACACACATTCACCCTGAGACAGACCAAATCGCTCCCGTCCAACTCCGGGGTCGGGCGATGTTGCTACCACCGGAGGAATGACGGTCACAGGGACATCTACATAACGGGCAAACGCGTCAGCAACAAATTCAGACCCAACCCAAATTTCATCAACACGACTCGCCTGTGTTGCCATCTGATCAGACAGTCGCGGGAGCTCCCAGTACCACGATCCAATCAGATAGTTCGATCTTGTGGTGTCACGGAGGTAGCTGTCGGCCAGGAGATGCATCTCATTGATGTTCAAAAAGCAGATGTCTATTTCAAATGGTCGACCTCGCTCAAGGTGTGTAAATCGGCCTGGAATTCGACGAACGTCTTTGGGAGCGCCTGTTTCGACATAATCAAGAGCGACGCGCACGCCAGCATCGAGTAGCCCCGCGACCGTTCGTCGGGCAGCTTCCATGACACCGGTCGTAGAGTCCCAGGTGCCGAGTGCATTGACTCCCCACGAGAGACCTGATACCTCCGAACCCGTAGGGCCCGGGGTTGGGCTCAAGGTGGAACGTTCCAAAGAGGCGTTCGAGATCACAGGCATCTCGCGGATCGTCTGCTTGACTATGCGCGCCGGGCCAACACGGCGTAATCTTCAGGCCCAAAAAAACGGGCGTTGATGATCTCCACGAGAGGCCCCAGATCCTCGACGATACTGCCATCGCTGTTTCTCGGTATTGGCAGTTCCGGGGATGCGCCTCGCTCGAGGCGCTTGATTTTGACATCAAGAAACCCGCGCGCCCCGGTGAGAAATTCCAAAAGTGCGGGGGGAATCGGTCGTTGGTGTGTCGGGTCAAGGTAGAACGTTGAGGCACCGACGACGATATTTTCAGGATTTGGCGTCTCCATGATGAGGAGCCCACCTGGCTGGAGCACACGATTGGCAAGATCTATCAGTTCAATCAGAACCTCAAGGCTAAGGTGCTCGACCAGATGAAACGCGGTAACCACCGCCATGCTTCTGGGAGCGAGTGAGCGGAGATGATCGAGTACATCCGCGGTTGCGACCTTGATCTGAGCAGCCTCCCATCGTTCATTATAGGTGACGTTCGAGTCCACCCCGTGGGCCTTGATGCCCTGTTCAGAAAGCAACTCAAGCCATTCTCCGCGTCCACTGCCCAGATCGAGTACCTCTCCACCGCCAGCAGTTGCCAGGGTTACCTCATCGAGATAGACCTTGAGCCGGTCCTTGATGAGAGCTGGCGATCCCCTGAAGGCATCTTCCAATGCTCCATAGATTCCTTCGACAACAAGCGGAAGTGTTGCAGCGATGTGGGGAGATGGCTCCAGCTGATGGCCATCGAGCGACCTCCGATAGTCTGCGAAGAATAGATCAAGCTGAGCAAATCTCATCTGTTGTTCAGCTAGTGCACGCTTTAGCACTTCGCTGTTATCTGCCTGCCTGTCGACCTCTGTGAGAACCTCGGCGAGGTCACGTCGCACGCTTGAGGTCTCCTCCTGAAAGCGATAGAGCCCGACCTTTTCGACGCGCTCCAACGTCTGTTGTACATCGCACTTGAACGACGGGAGTTCATCAACGAGAGACGAGAGGTTATCAACGAGAGGCGAGAGGTCATCCAAGAGAGAGGCGTGTTTTATGAGAGTTCCTTCGAAACGTACAAGTACCTCCATCTGTTGTTCAAGGGCTCTCGCATGTACGGCGACCGTCGCTTCGATTTCATCACGTTCCAACGCCGCTTCATGTCGCGCGAGAGTCGCCTCGAACCGGGCAAGAACCTCGGTATGGTGTTCCAAAGAGTCGATGTGGACTCGGACAAAATGTTCAGCACTATCAAGACGTGTTCGCAGGTCATCGAGCGCTCGAATGACACTGTGGTTGAGTATTGTCTGGTGACGGAGCATTGGCCACGTCGCCTTGGCGATGAGTTGGCGTAGTAGTCGAAACCGAGCCCCGCTTGGTACCGGAAGACCGAGATCGGCATCTTGCTCAGCGAGAGACAACGAGCAATTCCTTTCGCGAGTTGTTCCTAGATTCTTCAAATCTGTCAAACGATGGAAATCCAGCCTCTGGACAACGGGGTAATCACATTAATCATCGTCAAGCCTAGCGCTATTGATAGTCGATCGATGGCTGGTCCACCTCCCAAAGAGACCCCATCGAGTAGCGATCCTTGAGCACGAACTGTCAATTCGAGTCAGAATAACTCGGCTCGGCGAGTGGCACAATCGAACCAACTCCAACGACGTGCCCGATGAAGTTGGCCGCTGTGATCAATCGCCCGTGATCTGACGACGCGTACAGCGAATCGCGGAGTTTTTGCGCACTCCGGAGTCAAACGTGTCGGTCCTGGCCGCGCGCACGGCCATCCGATCGAGCGTGGCTTGAGGTGCTGGTTAGGAGGACGTGTAGTTCGGTATCCCCGTGCCGGAGTGGACCGGGAGGACGTGCATCGAGGACTGGTTGGGGCAGATCTGCAACGAGAAGTGCTCGATCTCATCTGCTTCGCCCGCCGGGCTGGGAAGGATCTGGCGCGGAGGAACGACCCTCAACCCCGTCGCCTGCACGCCATGGCTGCCACAGATCGCGCCCGTGTCTCCGACTCCGAGGACGACGTGTGAAGTCGCACCGGGAGTGAGCGTGACCGTGTTCGGGGTCCCCTGGTGGGACGCGGGCTTGCCGATCTGCTTGCCGCCTGTGCCGACGGCCCACACGCTCGCCCAACCGTCGAGTGTGCAGGTCTTCGTCCCGACATTGCTCAACTCGAGCTCGTAGTAGGTCGTGCCGGCAGTGCCGGCGCCCTCGACTGCCGCCCAGACCCGAGTACCGGCGGCAGTGCACCTTGCTACCGCCGCCGCGGCGGCCAGCGTGCTCGAAAGTGCCGACGCGATGAGAGCGACTCCCGGGAGCAACAGGGCCGCGCTGGCCAGAGTGGCACCTGCAACGAGCCGTCGAGCTGCCAGTTTCATGTTGGCGCCTCCATCATCTCGGTGGCTTCGAATCTTCGAGCCACAACGCTTTCTGTAACGTTACGGCCGCGGCGAGGCCGCGAACAGGGTCTTTTGACCATCGCCACCAGCGTGGTTCGTTCTCAATGACCGCGTCAAGATGACAGCGACCATGACAAGCCATGGTCGCTGAACTGAGGAACCAAGGTGATGCACGGCTTTGACAATGACGCCATGATCTTCCTGTTCGACAGAGCGGTCGGAACGTTCACCTCGTGGCGCGCCTGTCGCGCTCTGGCACAGGTCGACCCATCGACGGAACTGAAGAGTTGTCTGGCATCTTTCAGCAACGCGCCGGGAGCCCCCGGCCTCTTTAGGCCGGGGAGGGATAGGCGCTGACACGTAGCCGGGACGTTGCTGGTTCTCGATATAGGCCTTAGGTACAGAGATAGGAGCACCACCCACTGAACCAGCGAAGTAGGAAGGTGACCAAAGGTGCTCGCCCCAGAGGTAGCGCTTGAGGTGAGAAGCGAATTCTTGTCGGAGTAGCCGCGAAGCTTGGCCTTTGAGTAGATTCACGAGATTTGAGATCTGCACCGTCGGTGGATACAGGACGAGCAAATGAACGTGATTGGCTCTCCCATTGAATTTCTGAAGCTCTGCGTCGTGCTGTTCACAGACTGAGCGCATGATTTCTCCACATCAGGTGAGCACCTCGCCGGTAAGGGCGTTGCGCCGGTATTTGGTCGTGAAAACCAAGTGAACATGCAATAGACAGACCTGACTTTGGCCTCTTCGAGGGCTGTGTGTCACACCCGCACTCTAAATTCCAGATGTATGAAACTCGTATCTCAGGTGAAGCTGGTTGTCGAGAAAGAACACCTTGACGTGCTTACTCGAACACTGGCCACCATGAACCAGACTGCAAGCGAGGTCTCCTCGGTTGCATGGCAACACCGGGTGTTCTCGCGCATTCCACTCCGTCGGACTTGCTACTACGAAGTTCGTTCACAGTTCGGATTGGGCGCACAAGCCACACAGAGTGTGATTCGCAAAGTTGCCGACGCCTACAAGGTGGACAAGAAGGTCCGACGAGACATCCGTCTTGACGGTGCAGTCACCTATGACGACCGGATGTTGTCATGGAACCAAGGTTCACGGACGGTCTCGATATGGACGGTTGACGGTCGTATCACCGTTCCATTTGTTGGTGGGGCGCGTCAGTTGAAGTTACTGACCTGCCGCAAAGGCGAATCCGACCTTGTGCTCCGAGACGGGAAGCTCTTTCTGTTCGCGACGTGTGACGAGCAAGAACCAGGAGCGCTCTACTCGGGCAAGGTGCTCGGCATCGACCGTGGCATTGCCAACATTGCCACGTGCTCGAATGGCCAGAACTACACCGGCAAGGGTGTCAATAGGGTGCGCCACCGCAATGAGGCTCTTCGTGCTCGTTTGCAACACAAGGGAACCAAATCTGCAAGACGACTTCTCAAAAAGAGGTCCCGGAAGGAGCAACGGTTCGTCACTGACACGAATCACAAGATCAGCTACAGGGTTGTCCGTGAGGCTCAACGCACCGGTGCGGGAATTGCTTTGGAAGATTTACAGGGCATACGAGACCGGACAAGGGTTAGAAGGTCCCAGCGACGACAACATCATTCCTGGAGCTATTACCAATTGGGCCAGTTCATTGAGTACAAAACAAAGAGGCAAGGTGTCCCGTTCACCACGGTGGACCCGCACTACACCTCCCAGCACTGTCCCTGTTGTGGCCATATCTCACGAAAGAACCGTCCCAACAGGGACCTCTTTCTTTGCAAGGTCTGTGGACTCGCTGGTCCAGCAGATGTTGTGGCGTCCGTGAATATCGCCTCTCTGGGAGAGCTCCAATTCGAGCAAAACCAGTTGGCGAGTGAAGCCGGACGGGGCGAAGTCACGCGCCCAAACGCAGGAGTGCAGTCAGGTCTCCAGATCTCACAAGAACTGGAGCCCAAAGGTCTTGTCAAGAACAAGTTGACCGTAGCCTTGCTACGCCCAGAAGATCTGTCTGTCGTACTACTTGCAAGCTCAGCTCTTTAGGGCCGAGTCGGTTGACGACTGTTTCAGCGAATCCCAGTACGCTTGACGACGATCCTCGGATGGAGTGCGACTGCAGTCGGCGCACCGTGTCTTGCCAGGAAGACGGTCATAGAGACAACAGTTGGTCCGCTCCCAGTACCAGCCACGACGATCACCATATTCAAGTGAGAGGAAAGATCCGAGCCCACGGAGCTCGGTCGGACAGGACCGAAAGAAGGTCTCGCCGAGCTCTTGCACCCAAGGTCCAAGACATCCCTCCATCGTGCGGAATGCAACGGCCGATGACGCCGCGACGTTTCCGAGCAGGAGACGTTTGCCAACACGAATGTGCGTGCGCGTCGCATCGATGAGACGGGAGACGTTTTCGCGGTACGCTCCATCGATGATCGACACGAGTGCCTCAGTTGCGATCTCCGGATCTGACATCGCCACCTCGAGGCTCGTTCCCCGTGGAGTGAGCATTTCGATCTGCGATGCTCGGTAACCGACAGTGGAGGGCCGTCCGCCACCCATCGTGATGGTCATCGATTTTGCAGACGAGTCTGGGATGACACCCGAGGTCGTCAGACAGGCGATCGCGAGCATGATGACGCGGTACGCGTAGTTCTGGACAAACAGAGAGGCTCCAACGACGGGATCCTCGGTTCCGAGGCGCCTTCCAGAGTCTCTGATGACGATGTCGAGCCAGCTCTCGTTGGTGATGAGTGCTTCGCAGGAGATCCGGTCTCCGTCGCTTGGAATATCTCCGACCTCGAGAGGGCGAGCGCCGATGTCGATCTCGGTACGCAGGTAGGGAACGAGTGAACGGACCTCGGCGGTTGCGGATCGGAGCTCTCTTTGGGCCCGTGCTCCGGTAATTTGTTCGAAGTGCATCTCAACTCCCTTTTGGTTGAGCTCTGTCGTCGTTGGTTGTCGGTGACACGTCGGGTGGATGATCAGAAACCGCTGCGCTGAGCCAGGAGATGAGGTGGCAGAGCTCCCGGTAGGCATCGAGGCGGCCGCTATCGGTACCGGTTGCTTCGGCGAGATCGATGGGTTGTTTGAGACGCCTTACCATCTCGGGACCGATTTCGAGCAGACCAGCGCTTCCCGAGGAGGCATACCGGGCGAGGATGAAATGTGCGAGCGCTCCCACGGACAATCCGACAGCCTCCGAGAGCCCGTTCAAGGTCGTGAGTGGCGAGACGTTTGCGTAGAGTGCAACCTCTGTCTTGAAATTGGCGTTCGGGTCGTCGATCACGACGGGTCCGCTCCATCGCTCGAGGGCGATCATTTCACGACGAGCAGTGGTGCCAGAGACTGATTCTGTCGGAGTTTGTCTTTGGTGATTCATCGAAGGCGGGCGATGGCATCAGATCGCAACTCGAGGCCGCGGTCCTCGTGCAAGACCGCTGCGAGTGCCTCGACGCCGTCGACGAGGCGGGGACCCGGTCGAGAAAAGAAGCTGTTTGCGGCGGTCGCGAAGAACGATCTCGCGTTTGCGAACTCTGGCCGATCGATCAGGTCGACCGCTTCAGTCATTGCCTCGTCGAGGCCGTAGCCACACGGCATGAAGACAATCACTTCGGGGTTCTCTGAGGCGATCGTCGACCAGTTGAGTCGCACCGAGGGGACACCCTTTGAGGAAAGTAGCGATTCTCCTCCGGCCAGCTCGATCATTTCGGGTACCCAGTGGCCCGCGTTGTACGGGGGATCGCCCCACTCGAGGGCAAAGACGCGCGGGCGCTTGCAACCTTCGACCGCCTCGCGCACGCGATCAAGACGACGCTGGAGAGTCTCGACGATACCGTTGGCTCGTGATTTGACGCCGAGAGTTGCACCGACGCGCGAGATGTCACTAAGAACGTCTGAGATCGAGGCAGGGTCAAGGGAGATCACCTCGGCATCGATGTCGAGCAGGTCAAGAGCAGCCTGAAGATGGCCAGCCGGCACGGCGCACACGGCACAGAGGTCTTGGGTAAGTACGATGTCGGGCTTGATATCGCGGATCGCGTCAAGGTCGAGCCCGTGGGTTGGAGGTCCGCCCTTCATGCTTTCGCTGACGAGGCGATCGATCTCGGCGGGGAGCGCGTCGACAGGAATATTCGAGTGTGACACCCGTCGTTTTGAACGGGCGTCAATCGGCCAGTCACACTCATGGGTCACACCGACGAGATCGTCACCGAGTTCGAGCAGATAGACGATCTCTGTCGCTGCTGGAAGAAGTGAGAGGATGCGCATCTTTTCGTCTGGCTCTTTTCATCTGTCGTTTTCGTATCGGTGTTGGCGCGAAGATGGGTGGCTATGGCTACCCTCGGACCTCGAATCGTTATCGCCGGTACACACTCGGGTGTCGGCAAGACCACAGTAGCAACAGGGGTGATGGCAGCGCTTGTCTCACGGGGGTTGCGCGTCGCGGCTGCGAAGGTTGGTCCAGACTTCATCGATCCGAGTTACCACGCGATTGCAACTGGTCGACCATCTCACTCACTCGATGCATTCCTCTCGGGAGAAGACCTCCTCCCTCGTCTCGCGGCTCAAGCGGGAAAGGATGCGGACATCCTCGTGATCGAAGGGGTGATGGGACTCTTCGACGGATCTGGACAACCAGGATGTGATGGATCCACGGCCGCGTTAAGCCAGATCCTTGATGCACCGGTCGTGCTTGTCGTTGATGCGTCGGCGATGAGCGGGTCGGTTGCGGCCATCGTGCATGGTTTCGCTTCGCTCGATGATCGAGTTCGCCTTGCGGGCATCGTCCTCAACCGAGTGGGGAGTGAGGGTCACGGTCTCTTGCTCCGCGAGGCGCTCGACCCGATCGGCATTCCCGTGCTCGGCATCATCTACAGCAACGATGCCCTCGTGTGGCGCGAGCGCCATCTCGGACTCATGCCCGTTGCCGAGAATCCTGAATCAGTGCGTTCATCAGTTGTTCGCATCGGCGAAATCGTCGGGCGTGCGCTAGACCTCGACACTCTTGTTCGTCTCGCAACCATGTCACCAGCGCGCGAAGTCAGTGATCCGCCGCACGCGAAGTGGATGGGCGACTGTCGTCTCGCCGTCTGTGGTGGGCCTGCCTTCAGCTTTGTCTATCCTGAAAATCTCGAACTGTTCAAAGAGGCAGGAGCGGAGATCGTCGTGTTCGATCCTTTGGTTGAGCGTTCGCTTCCACAAGGGTGTGATGCGCTCTATGCCGGAGGCGGTTTTCCCGAACTCTTTGCAGAGGGACTCGGAGCAAACCGTGCGCTTCTCGAAGAGGTTCGCGTCCGCGTCGAAACGGGCATGCCGACGTTGGCCGAGTGCGGCGGCCTGCTCTGGCTGTGCGCGTCGCTCGACAACACACCGATGGCTGGCGTGCTTGAGGATGTGCATGCGCACATGAGCGAGCGTCTTTCGATTGGATATCGACTGGCGACGACGCGTCGAGCTGGCATCTTCGGACCGAAGGGGACCACCCTTCGTGGACATGAGTTTCATCGTTCTATGACAACGCCCGCTGGAGACGCGCTCGAACTCACCGGTCGATTTGGTTCGGGGAGGGGAGGCTTTTCTACCGCGACCCTCCAGGCGAGCTATCTCCATCAACACCTCTCTGCGACTCCCGAGCTCGCTGAGCGATTCATCGCCGCTGCCGCGGCACGCGACCTGCGTACCTTGCCAACTCATTCGGCCTGACATAAGGTGTTGGGCGCAATCGACTGATGAGCGAAGTCCGGTGAGAGTCCGGCGCTGTCCCGCAACTGACGTTCCCCTCTGATCGGATCTATTCCGTTCTCACGGGGACGAGCC
The DNA here is from genome assembly GCA_035533675.1 of Acidimicrobiales bacterium. Lineage (GTDB taxonomy): Bacteria > Actinomycetota > Acidimicrobiia > Acidimicrobiales > Bog-793 > CAIVND01. The sequence continues at coordinate 12,196 of DATLTI010000295.1, forward strand.
AGGTCGCCTGATCAGTTGTACGCGACTACGAACGTCGAGGCAACGTTTGGTCGCAGGGATCTCCCTGTATCCAATTACCACTCCTCGACCCTATGAGGAGTGAAATGAAACGCAATTTGATCCCTGTGGCCCT